>JAVCCH010000129.1 GCA_030765535.1 Candidatus Tenebribacter davisii | reverse complement strand
GGGATAAGATCTTCACATATTCCGATATCAGTTATTACACCTTCCGCTTTTTGTATGATCCACAACTTTCCATTGTTGATAAAGGGAATGTGTTGAATGTGTTTTACGAGCAGCTTTCCTACAATACACGGTTTGTTTTGATTGATGAATTTCAGGATACAAGTATCTTGCAATGGAGTATTTTTTTCCCAATGCTGAAAGAAATTATCAGTGGAATCGGGCAAAAAGAATATGGAAATGTTATCGTGGTAGGAGACGAAAAGCAGGCAATTTACGGCTGGCGTGGCGGAGAGAGAAAATTGCTGACAGATTTTGAAAAGATCTTGGGTGATTCGGTAGTTCATGATACACTTTCCACCTCGTACCGCAGTAAACCCTTTCTGATGAACTGGTTGAACAAACTTTTCAAATCTGAATTACTGAAATTTGTAGAGGATTGGGAATATACTGAGATTAAATGCGCGAAACCAGATGATGGATTCGTTCAGGTTGATTTCCGCAATTGTACAGAAAATGATCACAAACTGGAAAAAGCAGAAATATATCGAGAATTTGTGCACAAAAATATCATTCCACATCTAGAAACAGGCGAGATAAATCCTGCTGATACTGCCATCTTGATGCGGAAGAATAAAGAGCTTGAGATCATGTCACTGGTTCTTGATGAAGCCGGAGTTGATTACACTTTAGAGATGTCCGGTTCACTTTTCCAGCACAAAGTCATTAAGCCAATCCTTTTCGTTCTGAAATTCCTGGTTTATGAAGATTTTATGGAATTGATCAAGTTCCTTCGTTCTGATCTGGTTTTGATGAATACTGCTGATTTGAACAATTTGATCTCTGAATTTCATTCATCCCAATCTCTTGATGCTTTCTTGCAAACTTGCGAATCTCACCCATATTTAAGTGCATTACATAAAATTAAATATCATTCTGGTTCACTTGTTCATTTGATCAAAACAATTTTGGAAGAGTTTGGTTTTACTCAAGTCTTTAGTACTGAAATTGAGTTAAAAAATATACAAAGATTTTTAGAAATTGTTGCAGAATTTGAACTTTCCAAGCATGATAATGTTAACGATGTGTCTGGCTTTTTAGAATATTGCCGTACACTCTCCGAAAAAGATGAATATTCCCAGATCGGTCAGTCGCTGAGTGATTCTATTAAATTGCTAACTATCCACAAATCAAAGGGACTAGAATTTGAAACTGTTTATGCAGTTTTCGATGTAACCGGAAAGATGGGAGGAAATCAATCCGGTTTGAAATTATACTATCGATTTACAGAGAACTTCCGAAGTTTGGATGATTTTGCCTTCACCTATAATTTCGATAAGATCCTGCAAAACTCTCAGAAACAGGAATTGATTGAATATGTGAATAACCACAATTCAGGTGATGAACTAAACAATATTTATGTAGCTTTTACACGGGCAAAGAATAATCTACTTATCTATCTGCATTACAATAAAAAAGGTGATCTGGAAAAATTTATAAAAGATATTAAGTCTGAAAGTTCGATCTTGAAAAACATCACAAAAACAATATATTATGAATTTAAGGAACATATAAAAAAAATATCAGAAAGTACTCATCAATTGCAATTCGGAAAGATTACAGTAGAGCCTCTTAACAAAGAAAAACAGGAACTTAAAGAATTAGATTTACCTGAATATTTCAAAATTTATGACCCTGAATTCCAATATATTGAAGAACCAAATCTGCAGCAATTATCTAAAGAATTTTTGAATAATAAAAGTATTTTGATCGGAAATATAACCCATGATTTTCTAAGCTACATAAAATACAAAACAGGAAATGAAATTGAGTTAGCTCACAAGAAAATAATTGCAAAATATGGTAGTTTAATGCATCAGGATAAGTTGAAAAATATTATTGAAAATATTCAAGCTTTCATTGAACAAAGACAGGAGTACTTTGATGAAAACAAATGGGATAGAGTTTTCAATGAATTTGTGATCTTTGATGAATACGGAAGAGAGTTTCGAATAGATAGACTGATGATCAATTCGACCAATAAGAGGATATTGATTGTAGATTTCAAAACAGGCTCTCACTATCAACAAGAGCAGCTTGACAGATACAGGCAGATAGTTGAGAAGTTGCCAATAGTTAAAAGAGATGATTACAGAGTGGATACAGAGTTTTTAGAAATATAATAAACTGGGAGAAATAAATTATGAGTAAATTAATGGTTAGTGTTTCGGGTGTACGGGGAATTTATGGCGATACACTCACTCCCGAAATTGCAATGAAATATGCTGCACATTTTGGAATTTTCAGTAAACGAGGAAAAATTATTGTTGGTCGTGATTCCCGCGTAACAGGACCAGCTATGTTCAATGCAGTTACAGCAGGGTTAATGTCCGTTGGATGCGATGTTGTTGATTTGGGCATTGTATCTACTCCAACAGTTTTACTGTCAGTAGAAGAAAGTGATGCAAACGGTGGGATTTCCATTACAGCTTCTCATAATCCGGCAGAATGGAATGCTATGAAATTCGTAGGCGAAAATGGAATGTTCCTCTTCCCTGAAAATGCCGATACTTTCATCAATTCTCTGGATAAACCTGTTGATTATGTTGGTTGGGATAGAATTGGAAAGATAACTTCCGATCCGGATGGCAGTAAACGTCATATTGAAAAAGTGCTACAGATCCCTTATTTGGATGTGGAAAAGATCAAAGCTAAGAAATTCAAAGTTGTAATTGACTGCGTGAATGGTGCCGGTGGCGTGATCGCTCCGCTGCTTCTGCGCGATCTGGGCTGCGAAGTTATTGAATTAAATTGTGACCCAACCGGTATATTTGCTCATGTTCCTGAGCCATTGAATAAAAATTTAAGAGATCTAGAAATATCCGTCGCAGCTCATAAAGCCGATATCGGCTTTGCCACTGACCCCGATGTTGACAGACTATCCGTTGTAGATGAAACAGGAAAATGCATCGGTGAAGAATTCAGTTTACTGTTGGCAGAAAAATTCATTCTATCTAAAACCAAAGGTGATATTGTTACTAACCTTTCTTCCTCCATGGCATCGGAAGATATTGCAACAGAATTTGGCGTAGAAGTTCATCGTACTAAAGTTGGTGAGATCAACGTTGGTAAGAAAATGATGGAACTACAAAGTCCGGTTGGCGGTGAAGGTAACGGTGGCATAATCTGCCCGGAAGTTCATTACACTCGTGATGCTCCTGCTGGCATGGCAATTATACTAGGTTATCTGGCAGAACGCAATGAACCGATAAGTAAACTTGCTGCAGAAATACCGCATTACTATTTCGCTAAAAACAAGATCAAAGTTGATCCTGCAGAATTAGATAATATTATGACAAAAGTACCAGCAATCTTTGCAGATTATAAACTCGATACAACAGACGGTATAAAAATCCTGGGAGATAAATTCTGGATCCATATTCGTAAAAGTGGTACTGAACCGATCATCCGGGTTTATGTGGAAAGTGAAACAGCAGAGAAATCTGAACAGATTTGTGAAGAAACGATTAGGAAGTTAGTAGGATAGCTCACCCCTGCTGTCCCCTCTCCTACTCCGATGTCGCAGGCGAGGGGAACATAAGAAAAGCAAGAAGAATGTCATCCTAAGCTTGTGTCATCCTGAGCGAAGTCGAAGGACAAAGGATAGTTAGAAATTAATTATGCCAAAAACTTATTGGGTTTATATCTTAAAGTGTTCTGATGGGAGTTATTACACTGGCTCAACTTCTGATATTTGGAAACGGCTGAGTGAGCATCAAAGTGGTTTAGTTAAAGGTTATACATCCAAGCGACTTCCAGTTGAATTAGTATTCTCTGAATTCTTTAATAAAGTTTATTATGCAATTTCAGCAGAAAGAAAGATCAAAGCTTGGACAAGAGCAAAAAAAGAAGCCTTGATTAATGGAGATTTTGATTTATTACATGAATTATCCGAATGTCAGGATGAAATACATTATAATAATTTTGATATTAACCAAACCTGATGGTTCGACTCCGCTCACCATGACAAATTTGGAACTATGATATTAAAACGTATCCTGTCATCCTAGAAAGAATTTAAGAAAATTATTAGAAAAGTAATATTAATTAATTTGTCTGTTATTCTGAGCTTGTGTCATCCTGAGCGTAGTCGAAAGACGAAGGGTAAAGACACGAACAATTAATTTAAGGAGAATAAATGAACGATAAAGGAATCAATAACCTCAGTATTCAAACAAGAGTTGAAGAGTTGAATGATTTTGCACTTCTACTTAAGAAATTTGGCAATGTTGCTTTCCGGGCAATTCAGAAGAATAATTATTATTCCGGCTATGCAGTTGGAATGGAAAGGATTACAAGACTTATAAAAGAAGATAAATTCAATATTGAAGCTTTCAGATTAAATCCTGTGATAGGAGTTCGTAAATTTATTCATGGTTATTTTGCAGATCGTGGCGGCAATATGCCTGATGTTTTCATTGAAGGTAACACTGTATTTCTGGAGACAAAATTTTATAAAAACTGCCTTACAATTGAAGCAGAAAAGCTGGCAGAACAATGTCATGAAGATGTTTGTGCAATTTATTGCCGTACCTTTGCCAAAGGGATTGTTTCTGTTCTGGAAGACTTCTTTCCAGAAATCGTTATCAACTTCTACAATGTAAGTTCACGGCGTGACGGTAAAAACAGTGATTGCCGGGAAGCATTTCAAGTGCTATCACCGAAACGGGTAGAGAATCCCAGTTAATTACTTTGTAGTTGACAATTATCATCAATTTCGCAGGTTCATTTTTGACAAGGAGTTAAAAATGAATTATTTGAGTGAAGTTATTGTTAATCACTTATTTTCCGATAAAGGAGAAATAAAAGAATGAAAATAGATATTTCTATTAAAATAACAATTCTGGCGGCAATTATTGGTGCTGTGATCGGTGCATTTCTAACTTTTTCATTACCAATATTATACGATTATATAACTAGTGATAGTAGTGATAATAAAGAAATTATTGAGATTACTCCAGGAGAACTTATTATTTGATATAATAAGATTGATAATGATTATCAAGCACAGCAGTTAGCTGAAAAATTGTACTATGAGAAATACATAAAATATAAAGGTATTATTGAAGACATGGGTAGCTTTCCTTATGGAAAAATATCAATTAAAATGAATGAAATATCTGCTTGGTTTGATGAAGATGGTCCTGCATCCTCTTTGAATAAAGGACATGAAATCTATTTTGTTGGCAAAATCCGACATATCTCTGAAATACATGTTATTCTTGATGAATGTAAGCTAATAGATAAAGATTAATAATGGCACATAATAACTAGTTATGCTATTCTAATTACTCTAAAAATCTGGTGTTAAACTTATAAAATAAGTCGGTTTACTAAAATTTTCCAGATCAGTATTCCAGGCGACATCAAATTTTACAACGAAATACCCCAAGTTCAGCCTGGGACCGAATCCTACAGAGAGTTTTAAATCCTCTAATTTTTCATTCTCAACTAATTTTAAATTATCATCATTATCCCATATACTTCCTGCATCGATAAATGCACTTCCACGTATCTGATAAAAGTATAAGGGGAAAGGAAATGACATTTGCAGATGATCAATAAATGGATACCTTAGTTCAGCTGAAAACTGGAATTTATTGCTGCCATAATAATCTTCTGTCAGTCCTCGTACTCCATTATAATAATCCATTGTGAATTTTTGATTTGTATCTCCCTGGATCGTACCTCCGCTTAATCTAAAGGCAAGAGCATATCTTTTTTCAAAGAAATAGTATTTTCTTAGATCTGCAAAAACAATTGTGTAATCCTTCTCTGTAGAAAAACTGTGATTAAGGAGAAGAGCTTTACGTGACCCGGAGATTGGTCCCACACTACCATAGATCGCATTATCATGCACTAACGTGAATTGAGGTGCATATATATATTCGGATTCATCAGTCTTCAGATCATAGTATTCAGCAAAATCAGGCTCAAGATATTCCAGCTTCCAATCATTCCCATCCCACCAGTCTCTTTTTATGATCTCAGTAGAAAAGATATTTTCAAGATCTAATCTCCAAAATTTATTAAAGGGATAACGGAGTATGGAATAAGCGCCAAAACGATATTCCCGCTCTCTCATATAATCAGAATCTCCAACCTCATTCAAAATCTGGTAAATCCATTCATCACTCAGATAAAAGCCTCCATACCCATGATCTATCCTGCCTTTTAAATTCATATAAGTAAGCACAATATCTGATGAGCTCAAGTCACCAGCAATACCCAGTTGCACTCCAATTGCATGATTTCCCATCAAATCAGAAAGACCAAACTGCAATTGAGCATATGTTCCGCTAGAAGGGGAATAAGCAGCTCCTCCCCAAAGATAATCTAAGGCAAATTTTGGTTTATAAGGAGAACTCAAAGGTTCTCTATTCTCAGTTGGTCTTTTATCCAGATCTCGATTGTATGCTTTATTCAAACTATCTGTATGTGCGAAATTTCTGAAGTCAATTTTTGTAACATTATGAGAATATTCCGGTAATTCCTTCAAAAATTTCTTATTCTGTTTTCCGAATACTTGATAACGATCTAACTTGAATATTTCATAAAAATCATCAATAAAATTATATTCATTTGGTAATGTACCTTGTATATATTCTAAATTCTCCAGTGGATTTGTTAAATTATATACATCCCAACCTCCATTGAAAAAGACGGAAAATATTAGTTCGTTATTATCCAAGGAAATATCCGGTGCAAATATGCCACCGTGCACATTTGTTATCGTCGCTCTCATTCCTGAAGCTATTTCAATCACATCACAATTTAATGTAAATTCAGATTCACTAACGAAAATTATCCTCTCACCTGTTTTATCCCAAATTGGAAAGTTGTTATTTTGTGGATCATTTGTTACCTGAAAGAATTTTTCCAGTTGAAGATCATAATAAAAAATATCTGATTTTAGTTTGCTGAAGATCTGTACAGCTTTAGCTTCCGGATTAAGAGTTCTTTCAGAAGTAAAAACGATCTTTTGATCATCAGGAGACCAATGGGGCTGACTATCTAAATATTGATCATCAGTTATTGCTATAATCTCTTGTGTGATAAGATCATAGGTATAGATATCACATTTTAATTTTTTCTGACCGGAAAATACTATTTTAGTTCCATCATTTGAAATATCCATTTCAAAGATCGCATCAAACTCTGTAAATTCCATATTGGAAACAGCTTTACCAGTTTTATGATCTATAATATAGATTTTATCTCCAAATGAGGTTTTAGATACTAATGCATAATTTTTACCGTCTGGAAACCAGGCTAAATTATTACGTAAATAATGGAATTCTTCATAATCTCCAGTTGATTCACCACTTAATATCTTTTTATTCTTAGTTAGTCCCAGAACGGAACCCCGCCATATATCAGTTTTCAAATTTCTATTAGAAAAGTAGATATAACTATTTCCATCGGGAGAAAATCTGGGTGCATAATTAAGTGATGATCCATCTTTATTATGTTCTGTCATTCTGGAGAATGTTTCGTTTGGGATATCAAAAGCTGCAAATTGTGGATAGTATTTTCTTTTTAGAAAGTTTTTCCACCGAAGTTGAACATATTCAAATTCTTCTCCAAAAACCTTTTTAAAAGCAGCATCAGTATTTTTATTATACCTTACAGCATAGAATAATTCCATCACTTTATTACGATCATATTCTTCTTCTATATAGCAGAGAAATGATTCACCCAATCTGTAAGCATAGTAGCCACCGATCATTTCCAGATTGCCGATCCTGTCATTTATCAACAGGTCAATTACAAACATATTGTTATAAACTGATTTACCATTGATCGATTCAAATTCCGGTAATCCTTCTTGAAACCAGAATGGCAGATTATTCATTGTGATCAATTTACTTCTATTATTATTTATTTCATTAACATAAGCATGTGTAAGTTCGTGGGTAAGAGTCTCTTCCATTTTTTTATAATCGCCATCAAATGGAACTGCAACCTTATTATGAGATGTTTCTGTAAAACCTCCCACTCCTTCCCCTAAAAGTGAACTTATTACATTTGTAGCTTCAAAATCATCGTGTGATTTATACAGTATTATTGGAATTCTATGCATTACGGGTTGTTTAAAATCTTCTTTAATATGATAATATGCTTCTTCAGCAATAAGAACGGCAAGTTTACCAAATTCTTCATTCTGGTTAGGATAATAAATATCGAAATGAAGTGATTCTATTTTTTCCCACTTGATCTTAGAATTCTGAATTTTATTTTTACCGAAATTATACGCAAGTAACTGCAATGAAATGAGAGTTAACAAGATCGCAAAAATGTTTTTTTTCATAAATTCTCCCTAAAGAATTTTGATATTGAAATATCTTTTAGGATTTTTCTTGATATCTTGTAATAATGAATCCATCCTTGCTGACGATCGTAAGAGATTCTTGTATAATACATCATCACTTATTAATCTATTCAAACTACTATTTTCACTTTGTATTTTGTTAGTTAAATTTCGTATACTTCCTGAAGTTTTTTGGATATCATTCAAAGTAGAGTTGATAGAAGTGATCACCTCTGAAGATTTTTCCATCGAATTAGAGATATTTTTTTCATTAGCTGTAACTAGTGTATTCAGCTTAACAGTAAGTTGACTTGCATTGCTAATAAGTTTCTCGAAATCTTCTGCATTATTATCTAAATTATTATTGATCTTATTCATAACTACTTGTGTAGTATCAAGTACTGAATCTATCCGCATCACAATATTTCCATCCCCGGCAATTCTATTCATTATTGTTTGAAATTCTACTACAACGCTGCTTAACTCTGAAACCAGCTTCATGAGTCCATACCTTTTCTCACCGATTTGGGTCTGAGCAATATTAATATCTTTGCCTGATGGGGATGGAATGATCTCTACCTGCACATCACCCATAAGATTAGATTCAATTACAGAAAATTGGGTACCATCCTTTAATGGGAAATCTATTTTTACCTGGAGTTCTAAAACAACACCATCTTGAGCAACTTGAATCTTCTTAACCCGTCCCTTCTTTACTCCATTCACACTTACACTACTTCCAACTTCAATATTCCCGGCATTTTGGAATTTAACTTTTATGACAGTCATATCCTTATTATGCAAGATTTCAGTAAACCACATATAAGATGCAGCAAATACAACAATCGCAAGTATTGTAAATAGTCCGACTTTAAATTCTGTACTTTTTTTATTTTGATAAAATTTCATAACTTTTCCTTATTTCACAAATTCTCTTATTATTTTTCTTGTATCATTATTGAAATCATTAAAAGTTCCGTCAAAAATTATTTTTTTATCATGTATCATTGCTATGTGTCCTTTCAGTTTTCTGATGCAATTCATATCATGAGTTATAATTATAGAAGCTACTTTATATTGCTTTTGCAGTTTCAATATCAAATTGGAAATTTCTTCCGCTATTATCGGATCAAGACCTGTAGTTGGTTCATCATAAATAATATATTTAGGTTTCATGATAATTGCTCTGGCAAGTGCAACTCTCTTTTTCATACCACCACTTAGTTCTGAAGGCATTTTTGTTAAAACATCTTTCAATCCAACTAGTTCAAGTTTCTCAATTACTTCCTTCAGTACATCTTTTTCAGGGATATCCCTGTGTTCAATAATTGGGAGAGCAACATTCTGATAAACATTTAGAGAATCCAGTAATGCTGAACCTTGGAACAGCATTGCCATCTTCTTCCTAACCTCATTTTTCTGTAGTTTATTTAATGTAAAAAGATCTTTTTCATCTATAATTATCGATCCGGCTGATGGTTCAATGAGACCTTCAATACACTTCATTAAAACACTTTTTCCTGTTCCACTTTGCCCAACAATTACAGTTATTTGATCTTCCTTAATTGTAAGGTCTATATTTTGCAGTATCTCCTGCTCGCCAAAATTTACTGAAAGATTCTTGATCTTTATCATTTAATATCCCGCACTATAATATTAGCTTCAATTCCATAATCATTTTTACTAACGGGTGTTAGATGTAAATATTTTTTCTCAAGGTTCTCATTACTGTTTATATAAACTCGTACATAATGATCAGAAAGCGCTGTCCAATACCCGTTTTTTCTGTGTTCAATAACACCTTGAAGTTCAATTTTATTTTTAATTATATAATCTATATATTTTCCCAGCTTAGTTTCAGAGATGGCAATCAGTTTATTACTTCTCTGTTTTATGATCTTACCATTTACATGATCTTTCATTTTTTCAGCACGGGTTCCAGGTCTTTTAGAATATGAAAATACATGTAGATAAGTAAAATCAAGGTTAGTAAGAAATAGATGTGTTTTTTGGAAAAGTTCATCGGTCTCTCCGGGAAGACCGCTTATTACATCGATCCCAATAGCTACATCAGGGAATATAGTTCTCAGTTTGTTAATTGTGTTTTCAAACTGTGCAGTCGTATACCGCCTACCCATTTTAGTTAATAGCTCATCACATCCCGCTTGCAGAGGTATATGAAAATGATGACATATTTTTTTACTTTGTTTTAAATATTCTAATAATTCATCAGTAAAAAGCTGTGGTTCAATAGAACTCAACCTAATTAGTTTTACACCTTCGATCTTCTCGATTTCATATAACAACTCTGCTAATGAATAACCTGCTTCTACACCATATAATCCAAGATTTATCCCGCCAAGGACAAATTCTTTATAACCATTATCAATTAATTTTTTAATTTGTTTTAAAACATTTTCTCTCTTGCTGCTTCTACTATGTCCCCTGGCATACGGAATTGCACAGTAAGCACAGTAATAATCACATCCATCCTGTATTTTTATAAATGCTCTGGTCTTATCGATCATTCTGGTTGTTGAAATCTCGTCAAAATTGTGTTGTTCATTTATATCTTTAAAGATTAGATCCCCTGAATTGAGCTTGGAAAAGATCTTACTTTTACTGTTATTATCAGCTATCAGATCAACATCTCCCAATGCAATGATCTCTTCTTTTTTTCTTTGTGAATAACAACCAGTAACTACAACCTTTACCGAAGGATTTATTTGCTTTTGCGCCAGCGCTTTCCGAATTGCATTTCTACTTTTATAATCCGTTCTATTAGTAACAGTACAAGTATTTATTATATAGACATCAGCAGGATTGTTAAAATCAGTATCTTCATAACCTGCCTGGTTAAATTCATCTACAATGCAAGAGGTCTCATATTGATTTATCTTACAACCAAAAGTGATTGAAGCAACTTTTTTCATATATAATTATTTACCTATTTTGTATTATCATACTGATTTCAATAAAGTATGATAATTCTAGTCCAACCCTTTGTCAGGCTCAGGGTAACAATATTTTTGTTATTTTCAGCGATAAGATATTTACTATCTAATCCTTATCTTTTGGCACAATTTTCAATGCCAATTCATCCAATTGTTTCTGTGAAACAAAGGCAGGAGAAGCGCTCATCAGATCGGTAGCCTGAAGTGTTTTTGGAAAAGCTATAACATCACGAATTGATTGAGCTCTTGTTAATATCATAACTATTCTATCAATACCCGGTGCGATCCCGCCATGAGGAGGGGTTCCATATTTTAAGGCATTCAGGAAGAAACCGAATTTATCATTTAACTCTTCCTCAGAGAAACCCAGGACATCAAATATTTTCTTTTGAATATCAAGTCTATGACAACGAATACTTCCTGAAGAAAGTTCCATACCATTACAAACCATGTCATACAATTGCCCCTCAATTTTATCATATTCTTCAGTTTCAAAATACTTTAAATGTTCTTCTTTGGGTAATGTAAACATGTGATGAGCGGTTTCCCAGCACTGATTTTCATCATCATATTCAAATAGAGGGAAATCGGTTATCCAGAGAAAATTGAACTGTTTTGGATCATAAAGCTTAAGTTCCTTTCCCAGATAATTTCTAATTTCAGATAGTACTTTAAAAATGATCTTATTCTTATCAGCAGCAAAAAGGATCAAATCACCATCTTGAGCTCCCGTTTTTTTAATAATATTTTTTTTCTCTTCATCAGATAGAAATTTAGTAATCCCAGTTTGAAATTCACCATCTAGATACTTGACAAACGCAAGCCCTTTACCTCCTACATGCTTTGCTTTCCCAGTTAGTTGATCTATCTGTTTCCTGGAATAACCAGAACATCCCGAAGCAACAATACAACGTACACTTCCACCGTTTTGGAGTGCTCCACTGAACACCTTAAACTCTGAATCAGCTAATATATCTGAGAGATCGCATAATTCCATATTAAAACGAGTGTCCGGTTTATCAGATCCATATCGATCCATTGCTTGTTTATATGTTAAATGTGGAAAGGGAATTTGAAGATCAGTATCGATAACTTTTTTAAATATGTATTTGAAAAGTTCTTCCATAATCTTGAAAATATCTTCTTGGGTTACATAACTCATTTCAAGATCAAGTTGAGTAAATTCCGGTTGTCTGTCTGCCCTTAGGTCTTCATCACGAAAACAACGAGCTATTTGGAAATATCTATCAAAACCACCAATCATCAGAAGCTGCTTATAAATTTGTGGTGATTGAGGAAGTGCAAAGAACTTCCCATTATGTACTCTACTGGGTACTAAGAAATCTCTAGCTCCTTCCGGTGTACTCTTCATCAACATTGGTGTTTCAATTTCAAAGAAATTTTGCTTAACCAGAAATTCCCTGATCGCATAAACTATCTTATGTCGGATCAAGATGATGTCCTTCAGCTTATCACGACGCAGATCAAGATACCTGTATTTAAGACGTAAGTCTTCATCAGCCAGGACATTCTCATTTATTTGAACAGGAAGAGGTTCAGAATTATTGAGAAGAAGTAGTTCTTGTGCTTCTACTTCTAGCTCACCGGTTGTCATTTTCTTATTAACATTGCCCTGTTCCCGTAAAACTACTTTACCCGTTACAGCTATTACATACTCATTTCTAAGTTTACCTGCTTTAGTATGAACTTTTTCATTTTCAGGATGAAAAACGATCTGGATCTTGCCTGATACATCACGCAGATCAACAAAGATCAAGCCGCCAAGATCTCTTCGACGATGAACCCAACCCATTATAGTTACATTTTCACCAACATTTTTATTACTTATTTTTTCTGCATAATGAGTTCTCTTTTTATCCTTAATAAAATCTAACATCTTCATTTCCTTTTATTTATAATAAATTTTAAGCGAGAATTTAATTTTCTGATAATTTGTCAATGCTTAGGAAAACAAAAAAACCTTCAAGGTAGCAAGTACCAAGAAGGTTTAAATGTAGAATTAATTGATTTTATTATTTATCTAGTTTCTTTTTCTCGTCAAGTCTGATAAAATTTATACTCATATCGTTGAATTTAAGTATACATTCAGCATTTTCAGATTCCAGTTTAGGAAAGAAAAGGAAACCCGATTTTTTTGCTCCCGGCATAATTTTCCCAAAATGAAAAGAATATGTTAACAGATTGTTTCTAGCAGTTCGCCATTTTTCCATAATTAGTTTTTGCTCATTAAAAAAATCTTCAGTATTAATTGGTTCTTCTTTATTCTCGTTTAGTAACAGGTAATCGATCTGTCTTGGAGCAAGCAAATTCTCAATATAGTCCTGAGTGATTACATCAAATTGATTACCGTTTTGATCAATTAAACCAAAATCGCTCATAGTAACTTCCATCTCTTTTCGTTCTCTATTTTGAATTGAGATATAGAAAGTAGTAAAATAATTTGTTAATTTTTGGGGTTCTTTATTCCAGTATTCATTGGCAGCTGCAAATGTAAAATCTTTAGCTTTTTTTACTCCAAAATTATCAGTGATGGTTACTCCATCTGATTGAACTGGAACGTATCTGATCGTGCAACCGGTAAATATTAAGACAAGTAATAGAAGGGGAAAAATTAATCGCTTCATAATTTACTCCTTAAAATAGCAGAGACGATTTTAAAATCGTCCCTGCTTTATGATATTTAGGTTTACTTTTCTGAATTAGTTGTCAAGTCCAAAATCTAATTCTATTTCTTTATCTGCTTCAGCATCAGGTGTTTTGGTAACTTCATTCTCTTCAACCTCAACAGTTTCTTCTTCAGTTTTTTCTTCAGTTTCTTCAATAACAGGTTCATCAATAACAACATGGGAATCTGGATCTTCTTGAATATTATCTTCAGGTACTTGATCTGATAATTCATCCAATCCATCAACCTCTTCCTGTTCCTCCTCGGCAATAATTCGGGTAATATCATAAACTTTATCTTTATTGTTAAGAGCAATCAGTCTAACACCTTGAGTATTCCTTCCAATTATAGATATTTTATTTACAGGTTGGCGAATTATCATACCGTCTTTGGTAACTATCATAAGGTCATCGTTATCAACTACATCCAATAGCGAGATCAATTTTCCATTACGTTCAGTAGTTTTAAGAGTAATTACACCTTTAGAACCCCGTTTTGTAACTTTGTATCCACTGATCTCTGTTCGTTTTCCATATCCATTCTCACTTATAGAAAGAAGTGTACCTTCACGTCTGACAACTACCATGGCAACTACTTGGTCATCATCTCTAAGTCTAATACCACGCACACCTTGAGAATTTCTTCCCATTGATCTGGCATCCGTTTCATTAAATCTATTTGCATATCCATTTCTGGTTGCTAAGATAATATCATTGTCGCCTTCAGTTATTTTTGCTTCAATCAGTCTATCATCATCCAATAATTTTATTGCAATTATACCATTAACTCTTGGTCTTGAGAACGATTTCAATTCAGATTTTTTTATTGTACCATTCTTAGTAACCATAGTAACATAATATGGATCATTAAAATCTCTTACAGTTACAAAAGCTTCAATTTTTTCATCCTTTTCAAGTTGAAGAAGATTTACAATAGCTTTTCCTCTGGCAAGTCTTCCCAAACTTGGAATTTTATGAACCTTGAGCCAATGACAAATTCCATGATCTGTGAAAAATAATATATAAGCATGAGTTGAAGCAACAAAGATGTTCTCAATAAAATCTTCGTCTTTTAGGTTAGAGCCGGATAATCCTTTTCCACCTCTTCCCTGATTTCTATAAGTTCTTATTGGCAGACGTTTAATATATCCCTGACGAGAAATAGTAATGACCATCTCTTCATCAGCAATCATATCTTCTGTTTCAATATCTGCAGTACCCTCTAAAATGGTTGTTCTTCTAAGATCTGCATATTTTGTTTTGATCTCACCAACTTCCTTCTTAATCATATCCATTCTAAGTGATTTTTTCTCAAGAATACTCTTTAGTTTTTTTACTGTTTTTATAATTTCGAGATATTCATTTTCAATTTTGTCTCTTTCTAGTCCAGTAAGTTTTTGAAGTCTCATTTCTAAAATTGCTTTAGCCTGGATTTCTGAAAGTTTGAATTTTTCCTGTAGTTTTATACTTGCTTCAGCAGCATTTTTTGATGCTTTTATAGTTGTTATGATCTCATCAATATTATCCAATGCAATTCTATAACCCTCTAATATGTGAAGACGTTCTTCTGCATTTTTTAATTTGAATTTTGTTCTTCTGACAATAACTTCATGACGAAAATCAACAAAATTAGAAATCATTTCTTTCATGTTAACAACTTTCGGAATACCCTTAACAAGAGCTCGGTTATTAACACTAAAACTTCCTTGCAGTTGCGAATACTTGTATAATTTATTCAAAACAGAACTTGCTTCGTAATTCCTCTTTACAACAATTACAAGTCGCATCCCCTGGCGTCCTGATTCATCTCGAATATCACTAATTCCTTCAATTCGCTTTTCTTTAACAAGACTAACTATTTTTTGTATAAGTAAACTCTTGTTTAGCATATAAGGAATTTCAGTTATTACAATCATTTCAGAGCCATTATTTTTTGTTTCTATAGCTGCTTTACCGCGCACAATAACCCGACCATGACCTGTTTCGTAGTAATCTTTAATACCTTGAGTTCCTATAATATAGCCACCTGTTGGAAAATCAGGACCTTTTATATAATTAACAAACTCTGCAGGTTCCATCTCAGGTTTCTCAACATAAGCTGTAATACCATCACAGACTTCTGAAATATTGTGTGGAGCCATGTTTGTTGCCATTCCAACAGCAATCCCGGAAGATCCATTTACGAGTAGATTAGGGAATTTAGAAGGAAAAACAACTGGCTCTTTTCTTGTCTCATCGTAGTTTGATTTAAAATCAACTGTATCTTTATCAAGATCTTCCATAAGATCAACCGCTGCTTTTTGAAGTCTAGCTTCTGTATAACGCATAGCAGCTGGGGGATCTCCATCTTGTGAACCGAAGTTACCTTGACCATTGACCAGCATGTACCTCAAACTCCACTCCTGAGCCATTCTAACTAATGTAGGATAAATAACCTGCTCACCATGTGGGTGATAGTTACCCGAAGTATCACCGGCAATTTTTGCACATTTTCTAAAACCTTTACCGGGAGCCAAGTTAAGTTCATCCATAGCAAAAAGAATTCTTCGCTGTGAAGGCTTCAAACCATCCCTGACATCAGGTAATGCTCTGGAAACAATTACACTCATAGAGTATTCCAGGTACGCTTTCTTTAAAACATCTTCTATTTCTAATAATTCTATTCTTGATCTATCGTGTATCATTCATCCTCCTAAACATCAACCTGGGCATATTGTGCATTCTGCTCGATAAACTCTCTTCGTGGTTCTACATCATCACCCATTAATATTGTAAACATTCTATCCGCCTCGATAGCATCATCAATTCTTACAGACACAAGTATTCTCCTTTCCGGATCAAGTGTTGTATCCCATAATTGATCTGGATTCATCTCTCCAAGACCTTTGTATCTTTGTATGTGTAATCCTCGATCACCCATCTCTTTCATTACTTCATCTCTCTCTTTTGGAGAAAATGCGTACTTCTTACTTTTTCCTTTCCTTATCTGGAATAGAGGAGGTCTTGCAATATAAATGTGACCGTACTCAACTAAAGGACGCATATATCTGAAAAAGAAAGTTAAAAGTAACGTAGCAATATGCATACCATCAACATCAGCATCTGCCATTATTATCACTTTGTTATAACGCAATTTTGAAATGTCAAATTCATCACCAATGCCAGCACCAAGTGCCAATATCACAGGTTGAATCTTTTCATTATTAAGAACTTTATCTATCCTTGCTTTCTCTGTATTGAGCATTTTTCCCCATAACGGTAAAATCGCCTGGAAAGTTCTATCTCTTCCCATTTTTGCAGATCCACCCGCAGAATCTCCCTCAACCAAGAAGATCTCAGTCTGGGACGGATCCTGTATTGAGCAATCAGCTAATTTTCCAGGAAGACTTCCGCTTTCAAGAACTGATTTTCTCCGAGTTAATTCTCTAGCCTTTCTAGCTGCTTCACGTGATCTGGCACCTAGAATTGCTTTCATTGCAATATTTTTTGCTTCCTTAGGATTCTCCTCAAAGAATTCCATAAGCTTTTCATAAACTATTGAATTTATAATACCTTCAATATCACTATTTTGCAGTTTTGTTTTTGTCTGACCTTCAAATTGCGGCTCACGTAGTTTCACGCTAATGATAGCAGTAATACCCTCTCTGATATCTCCACCACCTGGAGATACTTTTTCATTTTTCAATAGACCAGCATTTTTTATATATGTATTTACAGCTCTAGTTAAACCAGATTTGAATCCACTGAGATGCGTACCGCCTTCAATCGTATTAATATTATTAGCAAAACTGTTGATAGTTTCCTGAAATCCTTCATTATATTGAATGGCAACTTCAAATTCAGTATTTTCTTTTTTACCTTGAATGTAAATTGGTTCAACAGAAATTACTTTTTTATTTTCATTTAGGTAGGATACAAAAGATTTAATTCCGCCATCGTAGTGAAAATCATGTGTTCTATTAACTCTTTCGTCAGTTAGACCAATGTGTATCCCAGTATTTAGAAAGGCTAATTCTCTCAATCTTGTTGAGAGATAATCAAAACTAAATGTTGTTATTTCAAAAATTGTCGCGTCCGGCACAAAACTAACTTTTGTACCTGTTTTCTTAGTTGTTCCAGTAACTTCAACACCTGATTGTGGAATCCCTTTTGAATAAGTTTGATGATATATTTTTCCACCTTTATAAATTTCCACTTCTAATTTTTCAGCAAGTGCATTAACAACAGAAACACCTACGCCATGTAGTCCACCGGATACTTTATAGCTGTCGCTATCGAATTTTCCTCCAGCATGCAGTATCGTCATTACCACCTGTACAGCCGGGATCTTTTCTGACTTATGCATTTCAACTGGAATTCCTCGTCCATTGTCTATAACTGAAACCCAACCGTTCTCATGAATAGTTATTCCTATCTTATCACAATACCCGGCAAGAGCTTCATCAATACTGTTATCAACAACTTCATAAACTAGGTGGTGTAAACCTCTTTCGGTAACTCCGCCTATATACATTGCCGGACGTTTTCGTACGGCTTCAAGCCCCTTAAGGACCTTGATATTCTTTGCTGTATATTTCGTATCAGTCATATAAAACCTCTTCCTTTTTTAGTAATTATTTTACAATTTTTTCCCTTTTTTCTTGTGACGATAACGTCAGGATACAAATACGTGTCAACTATTTTATTTATATAAGGTTAGCTAATTATTTGTTGAATTACCAAATATAAAATAATGCTCCATAACTGCTTATATTACAGGTGGTTACAGATCCATTAATTATTTTGCAAGAAAATATGTTAAAATATTTTTATTTTTTTTTAATAAATTTGAATTATTATGACATCGAGAGTATTGTATTGATGCGACTTTATTGCCATTTTTTGTTTATTCTCCAAGAAGATTTTTCCACTTATTATCGTCTCCGGAAGATGTTGTATATTTTCCCAGACTTATAACCACATCAACATCACTTTTTTTAGGTATTAATTCATCAGCCATTGGTCGTGAATTTACAATATTTCCTTTATCTACTTCATTTGAATACCTAAACACTTTTTTACCTAAAGAAAGTCCTGCATTTTCTAATTTTAATTTTGCTTCTACAATACTCAGATTATCAAGATATGGTATTCTTACCATTTCAGGACCCTTACTGATAACTACATGTACCGTTCTATGCTTTTTAGTCATTATACCGGGATTAGGTTTTTGCGATATAATTTTGCCTTTTTCGATATTCTCATCATGAACAAGATCACTTTGTTCTACATATAATTTCATTTTATTACATGTATTGCGTGCCACTTCATAATCTGATCCTATTAAAAGGGGAACTTGAACTTCGTTACTATGCCCCACAATTATTTTCATGACTATATCTGTTCCGAAAAATGTGATAAGAAATAATCCTACTAAAATTCCTAATGCTATTAATATAGATTTTGTCTTTATCATTTTTTTTCTCCAATGTCTTTTTTCTTTAATCTGGCAGCAAAAGCACCATCTGAATTATGTTTAAAAGGTAAAGTTTTTAAATATCCACCCTCAGTGATCTCTTTAGGAATAAATTGATCAGCTGGTTCAAGAGTAAAGTTTGGATTTCTATTCAAAAAGTTTTCAATCTGCTTTTCATTCTCATCTATATTCAAGGTACAAGTACTGTACACCAAAATTCCACCCGGGCGTAAGAATTTAGCTCCAAAATCAAGTGCTTTTTTCTGAAGTTTAATTAATTCTTTCATATTTTGGTTTAATTGCCATCTTAATTCAGCTTTTTTTTGAAAAACACCCCAACCTGAACATGGTACATCTAAGATCACTCTATCAAATGAAGGTGTTATCGGTCCAAATTTAAAAGCATCTTCAGCATGAAGTTTCATATTGTTTATTTGCAACCTTTCTATTGCTCTCTTAAGTTTTTTTATCTTATTTGGAAATTTATCAACAGCAATCAATTCACCTGTATTACGCATCAATTCAGATATATAAGTAGCTTTGCCGCCTGGAGCTGCAAAAAGATCCAGGATTGACTCATTTAATTCTGGTTGCAATAATTCTACTACCATTGCTGCAGAGACATCCTGAATGGAAAAATACCCCTCTGAGAAAGAAACTTCATTTAGAACATCCCTTGCCTGATCTGTAATTAAAATATTTTGTGAAATATCACTTTCTATAACAATTATTTCACGCCTTAATAAATATTCCATTAACCTTTGTTTATTAGTTGCACATATATTAATGCGAATATGTAGACTTGGCGGTTGATTATAATAATTACATAATTCCTCAGTTGTTTCCCAGCCCCAATACTCTATCCATTTTTCTATCAATGGTTTAGGGAATGAGTATTGAGTAGAAATTCTATCTACTGTCTCTGTAGGATATTCGATTTTCTCTACACGGAGATATTTTCTTAAAACTGCATTAATAAAATTAGCAATTTTTTCTCCATATATTTTTTTTGCAACTGAAACGGTTTCATTCACTGCAGCATGCTGGGGAATATAATCACAATAAATTAGCTGATACAATCCCATGTATAATAATATTTTGATTTTATTGTTTGTATTTGCAAATTTTTTAGGATCAGTATATAATGATGCTATATATTCCAAATTCAGTTGCATCTTAATAACACCTTTTACTAGAACGTAAAGCAGATCAGATCGTTCACCTGCCTGATGTATTTTTTTCGTCATTTGATGAAGTAATTTATCGGAAAAAATATTTTTTGAAATAACTTTTAAAATTATCTTATATGCTTCTAGTCTTACGTTTATCATATATTTCGTTTTTTATATAAAGCCTTTATTGCTGCTTTAGTTATCTCTTCTGATGACGTATAGTCATTATCTTTCATCAGCTTAAAAATAATTTTTCTAATATCATAGCGTTTGTATCCTAAAGTAAGAAGAGCTGTTTCTGCATCTTGAGTTATTTCTGTATCAGCTTCTGAATAATCGCTTCCCAAAGATATATTAGAAATATTTCCAACTTTATCTTTCAATTCAATCACAAGACGTTCTGCAGATTTCTTCCCGATTCCGTGTATTGTAGAGATCAATTTTACGTCACCTATTTGTATTGCACGAAGGAGATCTACTACAGATAATCCTGATAGAACGGAAAGGGCTAACTTTGGACCAACTTTAGAAATATTAATCAACTGTCTGAAAAGTGCTTTCTCTTCATTTGAATAAAATCCAAATAACCTGACACCATCCGATTCGTTGAATGAGTAGTGAACAAGTATTTTAACTTCACTTCCAATCCCAGGTAATTTATCAAAAGTACTTAATGGGATCAGTAATTCATATCCTATACCATTACAATCAATAACAATGATCGTCGGATCTTTTTCTGTTAATATTCCTTTTAGGTAAGAATACATGTTTACCCTCTTATATTAAAATTCATCAATTACATATAGAAATTAATAACAATAATGTCCACATTTATTTGATTTTAAACTTATTTCTGTTGAAATGGCATAAGGCAATTGCTAAAGCATCCGAAGCATCCTGTGTTTTGGGTTTATTACTTAAGTTCAGGATTTTCTGGATCATATATTCAACTTGTTCTTTCGATGCATTTCCATTTCCCACAACCGATTTCTTTACTTCTCTGGGAGAATATCCTGCTATTTCAACATGTTGTTGAGCTATAGCCAGCATTATCACTCCTCTGGCATGACCTAAAGTAAATGCAGATTTTATATTTTTACCATAAAAAATAGTTTCTATCGCGGCAATATCAGGTTTGTATTCAGTTAAAATTTTAGCGACTTCAGAATGTATTTGCACCAATCTTTCTGCTAATTGTAATTTTTGTTTTACCTTTATCGTACCACATCCAGCAGCTATGATCTTACGTTTTTCAACCTGCAGGATTCCATATCCCACATTATAACTACCAGGATCTATTCCAAGAATTATCAATCTTCTGATAACCTTTCAAATACTTCATCTGATATCTCAAAGTTTGCATATACTTTCTGAACATCATCACAATCTTCCAGATTATCAATTAACTTAAGCAATTTTTCTGCTACATCATCTGCATTTACTGTGTTTTTTGGAATTCGGGTCAGTTCGGCTTTTTCGATCTTGTAGTTGGAATCTTCCAATTTTTTAAGAACACTATGCAACTCTGAATAAGCAGTATAAATATTGAAATTCCCTTCTTCAACTACAAAATCTTCAGCACCTGCATCAAGTGAAGCCATCATAACCTTATCTTCATCAAGATCATCTTCAGGAATAGCGATCAATCCTTTCTGCTCAAACATCCAAGACACAGAACCGTTCTCAGCTAAATTTCCACCATACTTTGAGAAAATGTGTCTAACATCTGCGACTGTACGCTGTTTATTGTCAGTAAGGGTTTCTACTATAATTGCTACTCCATTATGGCCATATCCTTCATAAGTAAGGTTTTCATAACTAACACCGTCTAATTCTCCAGTACCTCTTTTAATAGCCCTTTCAATATTAGAATTAGGCATATTTGAGCCTTTAGCAGTAGAGACAGCTAATCTTAAGCGTGGATTAATTTCAATATCACCACCACCTTCTTTTGCGGCGACGATGATCTCTTTTACCAATTTTGTAAATATTTTACCACGTTTAGCATCCGCAGCACCTTTTTTATGTTTTATGGAACTCCATTTACTATGACCAGACATATTATACAATCCTCCAAATAATAAGACCCACGACAAATTATCGCAGGTCTTATTGATTATCTAATCTTCTTTATTTGCTTCAGCAATTACTTTCACGGCGATTTCATGTGGAACTTTCTCATAGTGCGAGAACTCTTGAGTGAATTTACCACGTCCTTGTGTAAGTGATTTTAGAGCAGGATAATAACCCATCAATTCTGACAATGGCATTTCAGCATTGAGAATCTGTTTTTTACTTTGTTTTTCCATTCCCTGAATTTTACCTCTTCTGGTAGAGATATCGCCCATAACATCACCCATATATTCATCCGGGATAATAATTTGGACATTATGCACTGGTTCAAGAAGAATGGGTTTGGCCTTATCAAAAGCTTTTCTCAGTGCATTCCAGGAAGCAATTTTAAAAGCCATTTCTGATGAATCAACATCATGATAACTACCATCATAAACATCAACACAAATATCAACGATCTGATTACCGGAAATTATACCTTTACCAATAACTTCAACTAATCCTTTTTCAATTGCTGGAATAAATTTTGTAGGTATCCTGCCGCCAACGACAGAATTAACAAATTGGAATCCTTCACCGCGAGAGAGTGGTTTTACTCTGAAATATACTTCTCCAAATTGACCTTTTCCACCGGATTGTTTTTTATGTCTATAACTTACATCAGCTGTTCCTGATATGGTTTCCTTATATGGAACAGAAGGGGTTTTAAGATTTGCTTCAATCTTATATCTGGATTTTAATCTCTTTTGTAAAAGTGTAATTTGCTGTTCACCAATACATGAGATAATATTTTCTGCTGTTTCCTGATTCATCTCAAGATTTAAGGTATGATCTTCGTCTAATAATTTATTTAAGGCAGCTCCAATTTTATCTTCATCATGCTGATTAGCTGCTTTAATACTCTGCCAATAAACCGGTGTGGGAAGATTGATTTGACGGAACCTGAGCTTAGAATTTGGAGTTACAATAGAATCAAAACCACGAGCAACTTTCATTTTAACTAATCCGCCAATATCTCCAGCTTTCAATTCAGCTGCATCTATTCTGCTTTTACCATTTACAAAATACATCGAACCAATTCTATCTTTACTATCCTTTTCCGGGATATAAACATCTGAGCCACTGGTCATTTTTCCTGAGAATACTCTTACATAAGAGATATCACCTACGTTTGGATCGGAAAATGATTTGAATATGTATGCAAAAAGGCTTCCGTTTTCACTGATCTTGATCACCTTTTCTTCTTTATTATCAATGACTTGAAGTTCATCTCTATCAGCTGGAGATGGTAAATATTCTACAATTGCAGTCATTAAATCAATAACTCCAATATCATGTGTAGCAGAAGTTGCAAATGCCGGCATCAATTTACCTTGAATGATTGCATTCTTCAAACCTAAAGTCATTTCATCTTTTGTAAGTTTCCCAACTTCAAAATACTTTTCCAGAAGTGCATCATCACTTTCTGCAACAGCTTCCATCAATTCCATTTTACTCTCTTCGACCTGAGCTGCCATATCAGCTGGAATTTCGATCTCTTCCCCATTTTTAAATGCTTTACCTTTTGCAATATCAATAACACCTTCAAACTTGTGTTCACTTCCTATTGGAATTAAAATTGGTGTCGGATTGAAATCAGTATTCTCTCTAATTCTTTCTATTGCTTTATTAAAATCAGCACCTTCATTATCGATCCTGTTAATAATAAAACCTTTTACTACAGGTTTGTCTGCCAGTAATTCAATTGATTTTTCAAGACTAACATCAAATTCTGAGGCTCCATTTACAACAAACATAATTGTTTCTGCTGCAAGAGAAACAGATATTTGTTCTGAACTAAAATCAACTAACCCTGGTGCATCCAGAATATTTATCTTGTTTTTCATCCACATAAAATTTGCAATACTCAGTGAAACTGAAGATTTCCTTTCAATTTCTTCAGGATTGTAATCCATAACCGTAGTGCCGTCTTCGATCTTGCCAATCCTGTTAATAGTTTTCGAGTTAAACAACATTTGTTCAACAAGGCTTGTCTTTCCTGCACCAACAGCTCCAACTAGAGCAATGTTCCTAATGCTTTTCATATATCCTCCGAATTTATATTATATATTTTTCTTTAATATTATATATAACTATTAAGCTGTTCAAAAGAAAATTATTATAGTATCTTGTCAACTCTCTACTTTAAAATTATCAATTTGCCAATTTTTTCAGTAATTTTATCTGTATTCAATTGTTTAGCTTTAATTTTGTAGAAATAAGTATTATTGGCAATGGTATCTCCTTCTGCATCTTTTCCATTCCACTGAACCTGATTATATCCAGCTGAGCAATTTAACTGCTTTATTGTTTTTATCTTCCTACCGGTAAGTGTATAGATCGTGATCGTAATATCAGAATCTTCGGTAACAACAAATGTGAAATGCCCACCATTTTTCATGGGATTAGGGTAAGGAAGCATTTGCTCAATTGAGACTTTCCCACTTTTTTTACAAACAAAATTAGTTTGTGCAACTGTTGGATTGTTATAGTTATCAAATACGATCAGCTCAATTACGTGATTACCCTCAGCAAGATCATCCAGCTGCCAGGTAAGTTCTCCTTCAGTAGCAGAACCAGCACTATAGATAAATCCGTCAGTAATATCAATTGGAGATATAGAACCATCAATAATAAGTAAAATACAATGTCCTGATGAGCCAAGAATATTTATTCCATTTTCATCCTCAATGTGTGCAATTAAGGTTGGTTCTGTAGATACAAAGTCTCCAGCAATAAATGAGGGTGAATCCAGCCATAATTGGACAACCGGAGAGCCAGTACTGGGAGCAAAAACGGGAATACTGCTAAGTTTCATAGGCAGATAGCAGTTCAGAAAATCTGTTTGTTCATTATTATCGAAAACATAGTTCAATATCCTGCCTTCTTCACCGGAATGAACATCATCCGGTACAATGAACTGGGTATTATATACGCCATCATCTATTTCAGTATTACCAAAATAAAACGTATGACCATTACTAGTATAATCTACAATATAGTGATATATTCGACTGGGTGTAATGAGAGTATTTTCATAATGTTGAGCATATTTTGATTCATAGATCCTGGCTTCACCAACCTCATTAACCGGATTTTCATAATCTCCAGCCAGGTTTATCGTTTGTCTAGCTTGAACACTATCAGGTATTCCAGTAATATTCCCAGTAGTTAAAGGTAGAAGTACATTAAGAATGGGATCACCCATAATATTAAAAAACTGACTATTTATTAATCCGGCATTTGAATTAAGTTTAGCATCTCTTAACGCATTTCCAATATCTAATCGTTCATCAGTGATATTTTTAATTATATGCTTCATTAAAATTGTATTTGCGCCACCACTTACCTTAGCTGTTGCTGCAATTGAAGCAATTGACCCTCCACTTTCATGAAAGAGAAATTTCTCTGAAATACAGTCAATTTCGGTATTATCAAATTTCCCAACTTCACAGGATGCTGCCAGGAATAGTGGTAAATGTTCTAAATTATCCAGTAGATCCATATGAAGAGAGGCTCTAAAATAATCTTCATCACCTAAGACATCTTCATTACCATGACCAATGAAATACCAGATCAGTTTTCCCTGATTGATCTTCTCCATCTGAGCCATACGAGCTTCCGGCTTATTTTGATATTCATCAAAACCAAATTCAATTCCCAACACTTTATCTACAATTACTGTATCAGTGATGAAATCTTCAGTATTTTGAGCTCGAGCAGTATGATTTAGCCCACTTTCATAGTAACACCCTTCTAAAATATCTCCTTTATGTTCATCATCCGCCAGGAACAACAATTCATTTCGCCAAAATCCAGGAGTTGGATATTGAATGTAATCCTGAACTCTCTGGAGATAATAATCCATCATTTCATCATTTTTTGCCGGGATTCTGCCAATGATCAGATCCGGTCTATCATCATCATTGAAATCTACAAACTCGTCATCACTTGCTACTGAATTTGGTACTATAGCAACTATTATTTTATTTTTTTCATTCTGCGGATTCCAATCATGAATACCTGATCCCAATAAAATCACATATTCCATTTCCGGACGGCCGGGATACTCCGGAGAGCCATCACCATAGAATTCAAGTTCAAGGTAATCCTCAATAGCTTGCTGGTCTGGATTACCACCGAATTCATCAAATATATCAGACTGACTTTTCATAGTGAAACTCATATCAGGATGAAGTAGAGCAAAATTTTGTGCCTGAGTAGCAAACACATTAGTTTGACTTGATGTAAGATCACCAGGATATATGATAATACCATCCACACTTTCACGAGAGTTCTGAGCTTCTGATATTTCTTTTTTCTTGAATTCTGTAATTGAATTATAATATGATAAGCTGAGATGATCTTCCAATCGAATTGGTTCACCCTGGAAATCTCCTCCAAATGTGATCCAGAAAGTTATTTCATTTTGAAAATAATTCTCCTTGTTAGAGGATTGTATTCGTTCAAATAATATTCTATCACCTTTTACAAAAGAGTCATCATCTTTAGCATCAATATAAATTGGAATTTTCTTCAGTTCAAATTTTGTTTTACCACTAAGTTGGTTTTTTACCATTGATAACATTCTAATCTGAGATGGTTGACAAAATTCCGGTAATATCTGCAGATCTTGATAAGGAATTTCAAACCATCCAGATTTATCAGTTTTAAATTTATACCAGAAATCGGATTTTTCAAACGGCATTTTATTGATGATAGCAGGTTTTGATTCTTTCCAGTATTTTGCCTGATCATAATTCACTATTAATTTTGAGAGGGATATATCATTTTTTTCTTCTATATAATTTCTAAATTTTACATCACCATCTATCAGTATCTCAAAATTGATCTTTTTGCAGATCGTTATCTCATTTGTATTCTGGTCATATATAACTGGATAAAATCTAATGGGAACAATATTATTAAATCTGTATTTAGAATTTTGCATTATCTGAATGAATTTATTTGACTGTTCATCATACAACTTTTGATCAATTTCGTAAACGTAATCTGAGGTTTTACCTGATGATACAATTCGTGGTACCGGTGATAGTTTCTTTTCCAGTTTAATCGTTTCCTTTTCTATTGAAATAATAATCACTTCAATATTCCCATTAGGCGGTACACCTACACAGAACTCTTTAAATGGGAGCTCCGGTGCACCCGGAATTTGCTGACTTCCAAAATCTCTGAAATTTAGATGTGAAAATCTATTTTCCTGATAAATATTATAACTGTTCACTTCATAATTTGCTTCAAGTTTAGTTAAAGATGTAGATCTTACATTAAAATTTGCAGATAAACCCAATGGAATAATGACCAATAACAGCAAGATTCCTTTTTTCATTTTTTCCTCCACATTGAAAAATATTGAAATAAATATAAAAAATGAATGTAACTAATTTTTCTTTCATAGTTTTCTTTGTCAATAAAATGAATTTTCAACTAATGTTAAAACTACATTAAATTAAAGATTTGACCTTAATCTTATTAAAATAAAATTTGCTTTATGTTTAAATTCTAAAAAGAGGTTTATATGGATAATATTATAGGGAAAAAAGTAAAACGAGTTGATGCATATGAAAAAGTTACCGGTAAAGCAATTTATGGAGATGATATCAAATTGGTTAACATGCTCTATGCAGCAGTTCGCTATACTGATATCCCAGCAGGTAAAATAACTAAAATCGATTATAGTGATGCGGTGAAAGTACCCGGATTTGTAAAAATTGCATTATACAAAGATATCCCAGGACAAAAAAAACTTGGCCCTATCCGCTCTGACCAATTTGCAATAGTTAATGACGAAGTGTTCTTTTCTGGTGACGTGATAGCTGTTGTAGCTGCCGAAACTAAGGAAAGCGCCTATAAAGCAACTGACCTGATACAGGTAGAATACGAAGCAATTGAAGGAATCTATGATCCCAGGATCGCCATAAAACCGGAAGCAAGACTTATTCATCCGGAATATAAAAGTAATGTAGTTATTCATTATCCATTACGGAAAGGGAATATAGAAAAAGGATTCAGTGCTTCTGATCACATTATAGAACGTAATTACAAAACAGGTTTTCATGAACATGCATACATAGAACCTGAAACAATTACTGTCGTTCCAGATCATGTATCTAAAGGATACAGTGTTTACGGATCAATTCAGAATCCATTTACAACTAGAAAGGTTGTTGCACTATTTATGGGTTTAAACATGAATCAGATCAATATTTGCTGCTCTACATTAGGTGGTTCTTTTGGTGGCAAGGATGATACTGTAAATTACATGGCCTGCAGATGT
The DNA here is from genome assembly GCA_030765535.1 of Candidatus Tenebribacter davisii. Taxonomy (GTDB): domain Bacteria; phylum Cloacimonadota; class Cloacimonadia; order Cloacimonadales; family TCS61; genus Tenebribacter; species Tenebribacter davisii. The sequence continues at coordinate 18,744 of JAVCCH010000129.1, read as the reverse complement.
GCCTTACTTTCCAAACTTACCGGACGACCTGTGAAATTAACCTATACAAGGGAAAATTCACTTAAAGAAAGCTATAAAAGACATCCATATTATATGAACTATAAAGTCGGCTTTAATAATGACGGTAAACTGAAAGCTATGAAGATCAATATCATCGCAGACAGCGGTGCATATTCGTCTCAAACATTCTTTGTTACCTGGCGATCAGTTGTGCAGGCAACGGGACCTTATGAAATTGAAAATGTTGAAACCGATATTAAAGGTGTTTATACAAATAACACTTATACTGCCGCATTCAGGGGATTTGGTTCACCACAAGTTATTTTTGCTCAAGAATCTTTAATGGATGAAATCGCTGAGATCTGTGGAATTTCTGCTCATAAAATAAGAAAACTGAACGGTTTTAAACAAGGGAGCAAAACTGCAAGCGGCCAAATTTTAAATAAACATACAGTCTCGTTAAACGAAGTTATTGATAAAGCATTAGAAAAAGCTGATTATCATAACAAGCTAATAGAATACAAAAAACATAATGAACAAACCAACCGCTATAAATATGGAATTGGATTCTCATGCAGTTATCGTGGTTGCTCTCTGGGTGCAGAAGGAACTGATGCTACTTCTGCAATTGTTTCTGTACAGGCTGATGGAAGTATTTATATCCTGACCGGATTGAATGAGAATGGACAAGGAATGCGAACTACATTTTCACAAGTAGCGGCAGAAGTACTGGGAACTGATCTTGAAAAAATTGTTTTTTTAAATCCACAAACTGCTACAATTACAGATGGCGGTCCAACTGTTGCCTCACGTGGAACATTAATGGGTGGTAATGCAGTTATAGACGCAGCAGAGAAAGTGAAAATGAGAATCTTCAATATTATCAAGGATGATCTCAAAGTGCATAGCATTGCAGAAACTGTATGGAAAGATGGAACAATTTCAAGAAAAGATAGTAAAGATAATATTAAAACTATAAAATTTGAAGCTGCGGTAGAAAAAGCTTATTGGTCTGGAGAAAATCTTTCAGCTTATGGCTGGTTTAAAGCACCCAATGTTAGTTGGGATGAAGAAACCGGGCAAGGTAATGCTTACTTCACTTATGTTTATGGTGCTCATGTTGCAGATATCAAGGTTGATACATCCACCGGGAAGATAGAAGTAACTGATATAACAGCTGCTCATGATGTCGGTAAAGTACTTAATAAACTTGGTGCAGAAGGGCAAGTTTATGGTGGAGTAATGCAAGGATTCGGTTATGCTGTACTGGAAGACTATAATATTCAGGATGGTATTGTTAAATCAGAAAATTTCGATAATTATTTAATTCCCACTATTAAAGATATCGGTAATATAACACCAATATTAATAGAAAATGAAGATGATGATGGACCCTTTGGTGCAAAAAGTTTAGGAGAACCTACATTAGAACTCACTTCTGCTGCAATTAATAATGCTTTAAAAGTTGCTACCGGCATTCAATCTTATGAGCTCCCATTAACTCTGGAAAAAGTATTTCTCGGTAAGAATTTGAAAAAACCTTCCAGACAAAGTCAAGTAGCAGTACATGATTCTTGTAAAATTCATTATAAATATGCTGATAAATTAACCTTACGAATCACCGATATAAAAACACGAACTCCAAAGGATCTCAAAGATGCACTAGAAAAATTATCAAAACAAGAGCTTAAGGTTCTTTCTGGTGGTACAGATCTAATTATCGAATCAAGAATGAAAACAGGTAAACATACCCTATTAGATATTTCACATCTTGATGAATTGAAAAATATTAAAGTAAATGAAAATGAAATTAGAATTGGTTGTGGTTGTACTTTTACTAAAATAGTTAATGATGAGAATATTAAAAAGCACTTTCCATTGCTAAACAAAGCATGCTCAACAATTGGTTCATTACAGATCAGAAATAGAGGTACTATCGGTGGAAATATCGTAAACGCAGCTCCCTGTGCTGATTCTTATCCACCCTTAATTGCTTATAACGCTGTATTCATCCTAACTTCAAAAAAAGGTGTACGAAAAGTTTCTGCTGACAAATTCATAATAAAAAATTATAAAACAGATATACAAAATGATGAGATACTAACTGAAGTAGTTATTCCAATTCCACAGAAAAAATACAATTTCAGCTATTTCCAGCTTGGCAGAAGAAATGCAGTGAACATAACCAGAATAAGTATTGGCATTCTTATCTCTTTTGAAGAAGACAAAGTGAATGAATGCAGGATCGTTTCCGGTTCACTTTTCCATAAGCCAATGCGTCTTGGAGAGATCGAGGAAATCCTGATCGGTAAGAAATTAACAAAAGAATTGATCAATACAATTGAGGAGCCGCTTAAAAAGTTGATTGATGATGAGATCGGGAAACGCTGGTCATCAGTTTATAAAATGCCTGTTTTTGTTAATATGACTAGAGACGCATTAACTGAAATAATTGAACAAAGAGGATAGATATGGTTAAATTGAAAATTAATGTAAACGGAAAAGATCACAATTTGGAAGTTGAAGATACAATGCGTTTATTAGATATACTACGTGATGTACTTGGATTAACAGGGACTAAAGAAGGATGTGGAGTTGGAGAGTGCGGAGCATGTACTGTAATCATGAACGGTGATGCAGTGAATTCTTGTATGGTTCTGGCAACTCAGGCAAATAATGCTATAATAGAAACAGTAGAGAACCTGGAGCGTGACAATGTTCTTTCCAAACTGCAAAATGCCTTTGTGGAAGAAGGAGCAATTCAATGCGGATTCTGTACGCCCGGTATGCTGATGAGTGCAAAAGCACTTCTTGATAAAAACCCGCATCCAAACGAAGAACAAATAAAAGAAGCATTAGAAGGTAATCTTTGTAGATGTACTGGATACATTCCAATTTTGAATGCTGTGAAGAAAGCTGCTGAATAATTTTAGTGTTTCTATTCATTAATGTTAAGAAGTTTTTATTTGACTTTAAATAATAAATCATAGAAAAGGCAATAATATAGAAATAAAAAATGGAGGAGAAAATGAAAAAAATAGTATTAACAATAGTTTTAGGTGTAATTTTGAGTACATTTGTATTTGCGGAAACGGAGAAGATCGCTTACATCGATACTGACAGAATTATGATGACCAGTCCTGAAACTCAGGAAGCACAAACTGTTCTTATGGGTGAACGTCAGAAATGGGAACAGGAAATTGCAGATATGGATGCTGAGATACAACAACTTTATTCTGACTATGACAGTAAAAAAATGATTTTAACTGAATCTGGAAAACAAGAAGCAGAAAATAAAATTACTTCTATGAGTGAACAACGTCAGGCAAAAGTACAAGAAATTTTTGGTGAGAATGGAGTATTTGTACAAAGGCAAAATGAACTTCTTGCACCAATATTAAATAAGCTGAAAACTATAATAGAAAAAGTTGCGGTAGAAAATAATTATTCTCTCGTTCTTGATGCATCAGCCGGCAGCTTACTTTATGCTAAACCAAATCTAGACATTACTGATGCAATTTTAACTGAAATGGAAAAAACTGTAGAATAAATGAAGAGATTCGGTTTCCTGCTCACACCTGCTCAAATAGCTTCAAAGCTGAATGGAACTACTAATTTTATAAATAATATAAAATTAGATAATGTTGCTGAACTAACTGAGGCAAATGAGCATTCTGTTTGTTTTTTTGAGAATCCGAGATTCCTAGACTCTCTCAAAAACACAAAAGCAGGATTAGTCTTTGTCCCAAAAAATTTTGATGTAAACCAGCTGAAGCTGAATGTAAATCTTTTATTGATAGAGAATCCTTACATTCATTTTATGATGCTTGTTCAAACTTGGCTCAAACTTGATCTTCCTAAGTTAAAAGGAAAAATTGAGAGTTCTGCAAAGATTGCAAAGTCAGCTTCAATTGGTAAGAATATCATACTTGGAAGTAACTGTGTTCTGGGTGAAAATGTAATAATCGGAAATGACACAATTATTGAAAGTAACTGTGTCATTAAAGATAACGTCAAGATCGGTGGCAACTGCCATATTCACCCGAATACAACTATTTATGAAGATTGTATTTTAAAAAATAATATCATTATCCACGCAGGTTGTGTAATTGGTGCTGATGGATTTGGTTATCTATTCCATAATGGCATTCATAACAAGATCCCGCAAGTAGGAAATGTTATTATAGAAGATGATGTAGAAGTTGGAGCCAATTCTGCCATTGATCGTGCAACCTTAGGTTCAACTACAATTGGTAAAGGCACAAAAATTGATAACTTAGTTCAGATCGGACATAATTGCCAGATCGATGAGAATTCAGTTCTTTGCGCTCAAACCGGACTGGCAGGTAGTACAATAATTGGGAAAACAGTTTATCTTGCCGGTCAGGTTGGTGTTGCAGGCCATCTAAAAATTGATGATGGAGCAATGGTCGGAGCACAATCCGGAGTTACTAATGGTATCCCAAAAGGGGCTAAATATTTTGGTACTCCAGCCCGAGATGCAGGACTTCAAAAGAGAATAATGGTTTCGGAAAAGTATCTTCCTGAAATTGTAAAAGAATACAAAAGACAACAAAAAGCTAAGGATAAAAAATGAAAGAATTCAAAAAAACCATAAAAGGAACAATTAGTTATAATGGTGTAGGTCTTCATTCCGGTCAGATTTCAACATTAACTTTTAAACCGGCTGCAAAAAATGAAGGAATTGTTTTCATTAGAACTGATATGGAAAATAAACCTGAGATACCTGCTGATATAGATCATGTAGTAGATATTTCCAGAGGTACAACAATTGGAATTGGGAAAGCTACCGTAGCAACTATTGAACATGTTCTAGCCGCTGTAAAAGGTCTTAATATTGACAATATACGTATAGAAGTTGACGGACCGGAAGTACCTGTGGCAGACGGCAGTGCAATTGTCTGGATCGAACTTCTGAAAAAAGTTGGACTTGTAGAACAGGATGCTGAGCGTGAATATCTTGAGATTGAGAAACCTCTATCTTTTTCCGCTCCAGCTGATAATGTAGATATTGTTATTGTCCCTTCCAATGATCTTAAAGTTACGTTTATGGTTGACTATCAACAAAAAGCTCTTGGTACACAATATACAACTATGCAGACACTTGATGATTTTGAACAGGACTTTGCATCAGCCAGAACATTCTGCTTCCTGCATGAAATAATCATGTTGAAAGAGGCTGGACTTATCAAAGGCGGTTCACTGGAAAATGCATTGGTAGTAGCAAATCCGGATACTTCGGAAGACCAGATAAAACGATTAAGAGAAATGTTCAACTTCCATGAAGAGATAAAAATTGGTCCTGATGGTTTATTAAATAATACACCTTTACGTTATCATAATGAATTCGTTCGTCATAAAGTTGTCGATCTTATAGGCGATATTGCCCTTTTGGGAGTTCCAATAAAAGGACATTTTCTGGCAGCTCGATCAGGTCATAAGACAAATGTCGAACTGGTTAAAAAACTTCGTAAGCTTCATAAAAAACAGGAATTACAGAAAATATATCAGAAAAAGAAAACTTCGGAAGTTGTTTTTGATATAAATGCTATTCAGAAGATCATGCCGCATCGTTATCCTTTCCTGCTGGTAGATAAGATCATCGAATTTGATGCAGGAGAACGCATTGTTGGCTTGAAAAATGTTACTATCAATGAACCTTTCTTTAACGGTCATTTCCCAGGACACCCGGTAATGCCGGGAGTATTGATCGTGGAAGCAATGGCTCAAACGGGTGGCATCATGCTACTTAATTCTTATGATAATCCGGAAGAATTCGTAGCTTATTTCGCATCACTAAATAATGTGAAATTCCGCAAACCTGTTCATCCGGGTGATACACTCCGCTTCGAATTGAAAGTAATATCATTGAAACGCGGATTAGCTAAAATGCATGGTGATGCCTATGTAGGAAGTATAAAAGTTTGTGAAGGTGACTTCCTGGCAAAAGTTATGGAAAAATAAGAGGTAAGAATGACACAAATTCACCCCACTGCAATAGTAAGTCCAAAAGCTATAATAGGAAAAGATTGCGTTATCGGTCCATTTTGTATTGTTCATGATAATGTGAAAATGGGTGATAATAATGAGCTGGTTTCCAGTGTTATCATTGACGGACACACGACAATCGGTGATGGAAACAGATTTTTTCATTCAGCAGTGATCGGTACAGATTGCCAGGACTTGAAATACCATGGTGAACCGACACAATTAATAATTGGAAATAATAATACTTTCCGGGAATTCTGTACCGTGAATAAATCTGCAACTATGGATGAACCAACACAGATAGGTGATAACGGTTTATTTATGGCTTATTCTCATGTTGCTCATAATTGTATTCTCGGTAACAACCTGATCATTGCTAATGCTGTAAATTTTGCCGGTCATATTCATGTACATGATAATGTGATAATTGGTGGCATGGTTGCATTGCATCAATTTGTGAAAGTTGGTATTTATGCTTTTATCGGTGGAAAATCCGGTATTAAAAAAGATATTCCTCCCTATACTCGCGGAGAAGGATTTCCTTACAAAGTAATGGGCTTGAATAGTGTTGGATTGCAAAGACGAGGATTTTCAAGTGAAACAATTAAATCTATTAAAGATGTTTATAAATTATTTTATAAATCCGGGTTGAATACAAGCCAGGCAATGGAAAAAGCTCTGGCTATTCCTGATCTTACAAAAGAACAGAAAATATTCCTCGATTTTGTAAAAGAATCAGATAGAGGGATAACTAAATAAATTAGATTAAACAATATAAAAAACGGTGAGAAATATTTCTCACCGTTTTTTATTACCCATAATTAGCCTATGAATACGCGTCAGTCTGCCTGCTAAGCCATAGTTTATAACAAAGGCTGGAGGAGTCTATCTGCTGTTACTCAGACTAAGGCTGATAAATCTTAATGAAGAGTCGAGAGAAATTCTGAGAGATCTTCAATCACTATCCTTCGATAACTTTCCGACAGTTACCGGAAAACTCAGGATGACATTATTGTTGATAGCGTATGCAAATTCAACTTGGGAACAAGTTATCAGTCAATTCGGAGAATTGACCCTACAAAAAAGCCCCTCATTACTTGAGGGGCTTATATTTATTAAAAAATAATCCGAGTTGAATTATTTCTTCTTCTTACGAGTTCCTATTCTTTTTTCTTTTCTGTTGTAATGTTCAACCATTAATGGACTAGCCACAAAGATGGAAGAATATGTACCTACAACAACTCCAACTAATAATGCAAAGGCAAAATCATGAATAACAGATCCACCAAATAAATAAAGACTGAGCACAACAACAAAAGTTGTAAGTGATGTAATTATTGTTCTACTTAGTGTTTCGTTAATACTATGATTAATTACTTCACCATATGGTTCTTTTCTAAATATTTTCAGGTCTTCTCTTATCCGGTCAAATACAACAATTGTATCATTCAGAGAATAACCAACTATCGTTAGCAGTGCAGCAACAATAGATAAGCTGATCTCTTTTCCTAAGATAGAAAAAATTCCAACAGTTATAAGAATATCATGGAAGAGAGCAGCAACAGCAGCTAAACCAAAGGTAAGTTCGAATCTCCACCAAATATAAAGAATAATGCCGAGAAGTGCCCAGAAGATTGCCAGGATAGCTTTACCTTTCAGCTCTTCACCAATTTTTGGTCCCACTTCTTCCTGAAGACGAATAAGTGTTTCATCATCAACATTACCGGGAAATTCCTTTTTAATGACATTAATTACTTTTATGCTTGTTTTATCTTTCTCGCCGCCAACAACTTTGGTTTTGATCAATACAAACTTTTTCCCTTCACTACCTTTTATTTCCTGGATTTCAGCTTCTTCAATTCCAGCTTTTGTAAGTGCATCACGAATTTCTTGAGCTTCGATCTCTTGTGCTCCTTCGGCTACTGGAGTAAGATCAAGTTCTAATGATACTCCGCCTGTAAAATCAATACTGTATTTTGGCCCTTTATTAATTCCCAGAGAAACGATCCCTGCAATAATGACAATGACAGAAATTGCAAATGCAATTCTTCTTTTTCCAATGAAATCTATTTTTGTTTTTCCAAAAAATCTCATCGTTCCCCCTATATACTCAATTTATCTTTAGCAGCATTTGTAATTACGCCATCAAATATTGCTTTCACTAATACTATAGAAGCAAACATTGAACCCACAATACCAATAGAAAGTGTTACAGCAAAACCTTTAATAGGTCCTGTTCCAAACTGATACAGTACAAGTGCTGTTATAAGTGTTGTTATGTTTGCATCAAGAATTGTTACCAATGCACGACTAAAACCGCTGTCTACAGCAGAGCGAACAGTTTTACCAAGAGCCATATTCTCTCTGATCCTTTCAAAAATGATAACATTTGCATCCACCGCCATACCAATAGTAAGAATCATACCGGCAATACCAGGCATTGTTAATGTTCCTTCCAGCATTGTCATTACTGCTATAATGAAGGTTACATTAACGATAACAGCAATATCTGCGAATAAACCTGAAAGCCCATAATAAATTACCATGAATAAGATAACAATAAGCAACCCGATAATAGCAGCGAGTACTCCTGCTTTGATACTATCAGAACCAAGTGTTGGACCTACTGTTCTTTCTTCTACTATCGAAACTGGAGCAGGAAGACTACCGGCATTAAGCACGATAACAAGGTCTTGGCATTCTTCTATAGTAAAATTACCTGTAATACGAGCTTGCCCGTTAGGAATACGGGACTCAATTGATGGAGCGATAAAAACGATATTATCAAGCATGATAGATAATCTTTCACCAATATTTTGTGCGGTAATATTTTTAAACTTTTTTGCACCTGTTTTTTTGAATTCAAGTAATATATAAGGTCCCTTATCTTTAGCAGTATAACCCTGACCGATCTTTGTAAAAGCATGATCAAGAGAGCTACCACCGATCTCTGCACGTTTATGTAAGATATAAATATCTCGGGCAGCATAAGGATCATTCTTATCCTCTTTTCCCAAAGCTATCTGAAGTCCTGTAGGAATATGTTGTATAAATTGTGGATCCTTTAACAACTTCTTTAATATGGAAATATAATTGTAATCAATCTTTAACGGGTATCCGTCATGCGAAGTTGTAAGATCAGTAAATATCATTGCATTATCATAAGAAGTATCAGTGGAATCTACATCTGTTTCTAAGACATCAACAACTTCTTCAGTCTCTTCGATATCTGTGAACTCTTCAAGATAATCATAGTTCTCGAAATTCTCCTGAAGAAATTTATCCATTGCTTCATATGTTTGCTGCATTTGCTCGGAAGAAGCTACTAGTTTGAATTCAAGCATAGCAGTTTGACCGATAAGATTTTTTGCCCTGGTTGGATCTTTCAATCCAGGCAATTGAATTATGATCCTGTTTTGATTTGCAACTCTTTGAATTAACGGTTCAGCAACGCCAAACTGGTCAATTCTGTTACGAATAATCTCGTAAGCAGTTTTAATTGCATCTTCTTTTTCGTTTTCAGGTAGTTTGGAAGTATCAACCTCTAACTGGATCTGAGAACCACCCTGAAGATCTAAGCCGAGTTTCAATCGTTTAGTTGTCCAGAATGAAGGTAGGTTTGGAACGACCATCGGTAAGAAATAGTAAGCTGTAACCAGCAGTACCACAAGGATGATCAAACCTCGAATTTTTCTGTTCCTCATTGTTATTACTCCTTAATCAATCTATTATTTATATAATAATTTACAGACGAATCAAAAACTTATTTTCTTAATCATTCGTCAAGAGTTTTGTGGCATACTCTTAAAACCAATATCTTTATCTTCAGGTTGACCTGGCAGATTAATCTCACCATGTTTTTCTTCAAACTTCTCGATGTTTTGTTGCAGTGTTTTGAGGAATTGCTTTGCATGTTGAGGTGTAGTCATTATCCTACTGTAGATCTTAGCACTTGGCAAGCCTGGCACAATTCTTCCAAAATCTAATATAAACTCAGAAGGTGAGTTTGTGATCATACAAAAATTTGAATATATACCTTCTCCAACTTGTTCATCAAGTTTAATATTAAGTTTTGTTTTTTTTGGCTGATTCATAATATTTGCTCCTTTATTTTATTAAATAGTTCATTTTATCTTAATGCTTAAATTTTTGAATAAGTGCTTCTTCAACACAATCCGGGACAAAATCACTAACCGCTCCACCCAGGGATACAACCTCCCGAATCATTGTAGAACTTAAATACAAGTATTTATTATCCGGCACAAAAAAAACTGTTTCCAATTCTTCACATAGATTTTTATTCATAAGCGTAAGTGAAAGTTCATATTCAAAATCTGATAAAGCCCTTAATCCACGGATCATAGTTGTAGCATCTATCTCATTTGCAAAATCTATAGCTAAACCGGAGAAATTCATTACTTCGATCTTATTATTCTCAACAATAGATCTCTTACAAAGATCAGTACGTTCTTCCAATGTAAATATCGTATCTTTCCCGGTGTTATCAGCAACAGCTAATATGATCTTATCAAAAACTTTTGAAGCTTTGGTTAGAATATCAATATGCCCGTTAGTTATCGGATCGAATGTTCCAGCATATAATGCTATTTTCATTGTATCCTCCAGATCAACTTTCTAAATCATCAACTTCTTTAGGAATATTTTCAGAAAGAACTTTATACCCGGTTTTTGTAACCAGGATATCATCTTCTATACGTACACCTATTCCCTCTTCTGCAATATAAATTCCCGGTTCAACCGTGATCACATTCCCAATTTTAAGAATTGAATCTCTTGCTCCGATATCATGAGTATCCATGCCAAGATGATGACCCACACTGTGCATATAATATGTAAAATAATCTTTTTTATCCTTAATTAATTTTAGTTTAATAAGAGCTTTCTGGATCAACTCCACAGTCTTCTTATTCAACTCTTTCATTCCAACACCCGGTTTTACCATCTTAATAATTTTTTTATTAATATTCAAAACTTCAGAGTATACTTCCTTTTGCCGTTTCGTAAACTTTCCGGAAACCGGAAAAGTCCTGGAAATATCTGCGCTATATCCATTACAGGCAGCACCAACATCCAAAAGTACCATTTCATCTTTTCCAATTTTGCAATTATTCTGTTCATAATGAAGTGTTGCAGCATTTTTTCCAGCCGCTACGATCGATTTAAATCCCATATGGTTAAATCCATTTCGTGTAACTTCATACTGCAGGATAGCTTCAAGTTCATATTCCATCATACCGACCTTAGATCTCTTCATGATGTTTTTTATTCCTTCACCGGTTACATCAATTGCTTTCTGCATTTGTTCAATTTCCCACTTAGTTTTCACACTTCGCAGCGGGATCATGATCTTGGTCATATCCATTGCAAATATATGAGGAAAATACTGTTTAATTTTATTAATGAAATCTTGTGGTTTATTAAAAGTTTTATCAATACTGTTATAACCGGTATTTGTATGAACTTTAGTGGAAGATGCCATATAATTTCCGATCTTACGTTCAAATTCGTCAAGATAAGAGATCTTATCAATTCCAGAAGCTTCAGCAGCTTCTTTCTTTGTCATTTTCTTCCCTACCCATACTTCCATTTCAGGAATTCCACGCTCAATAAAGAGCTCGATTACAGGTTGTTTATTTTTGTAAATTACAAGTACAGCATCAGGAATATCCAGTCCAGTAAGATATTTAAAATTTTTATCCTGTAGAAAATTACGCGGGTAATGAGGTAAAGAAGCAGCAAATACTACAATCGATTCCTTTGTTTTAAGTTGTTTGAACAGTTTTGTTCTGCGGTCTGTTAAAAGTTTAGAATTCATTTATAATCTCCTATTATTAAATTTCCATAAATACCGTCAAAACCAGGGGGTTGGAAAACAAAATCACCCTGTTGAACAGCTAAAATCTGGTTGATAGTTTTTTGAGGGACTCTTTTGTCAAGCATAACTTGAATGCTATCTGATTGCCATAAAGCAATTTCCGAAGGGAAGATATTCATTATAATATCAAAAATTCTTCTTACTTTATTAGATGTAATACTTTTAAGGTTTTGTGAAGCTGCAAGTACTTCTATAAGTGGGATAAGATGCATATATTTACGTGTAGTTGGAATTATTGAATTATCCTGTAATTGAATTGTTCTTTCTCTTACACCCAGGTTCATTTTCTTATTGCAGACTGGACAGATCAAATCCTGTGGGATTTTATTTGAAAAAATAATTTCACTTGAGTGTCCTTTTCTATTTGATCTATGCCCTGTCAGATAATATTTTCCTTCCGCCGGATTAAATTCAGCGGTCATATTAACCTGGTTTTGCCTGATAGCTTGAATTATGCTTTTGTAACTGACCTGATCCACCTCTAAAATTGTGAATTCTCTACCAATCCTGTTCAAGGCAGCACTATGACAGTCACTATTAGAAATAAATGTAAGTTCAGCAAGATCAGGTATTTTCTCTAACATTTTTGGATCAGCACTTAAACCGGTTTCAATTGCCTTAATATTTGGCAGAAATGAACCGTAGAATTCACTTAATTCATCCAGGTTATTTTTACTGCCAAAGATTCCATCAGGAGTCATCACATGGGCTGGAATTATTTCAAGTAGAGAATGAATATTATGTATTTCAAAAAGCTGATCTTCCAGCTCTTTCTGGTAATTACTGGTAATAAATGGTCTGCCTATTGTATTCTTCATTCCCCATTTATTCATCAGAGCCTGCATTTTATAGATCGATTCAAAATCAGGGAAGAGAATGATATGATGTGCGATTGTCTTGTTTTTTTTATGGGCTAGTTTAGTGGTAAGAATAACTTCCGTTTGTAATAAGAATTTGCTTTTGTCACCCGGGAGTGCAAACAAACCAGATTCAACTTCTTTCAATTCATGTTTTAATTCTTCAGTTCTGGGTGGAAAGATGCAATCACCGCTACCAAAAACATCAATCCCCTTCAGTTTCATTGTTCTGGAAACTTCTGTCAGCTCTATCTGCCCCACTCCACCTGCATAACCGGAATGAGAATGAAGATCAACTGCTAATTTCAAAAATTTATTTCTCCTTACAAAACACAGATATGTTCTACCATTGTGATTTTTTCCAGAAAATATATTGCAAAGCTGAAGCTAAGCATAAAAATAATTTTCTATTTCAAGATCAGCAACCGGCTGCTAGCCTCAGTACCCCACTGACTATACTTGCCATATTTGCTTATAACCCGTTCATATATTTGAACCGCTTTCTCGATCTGTTTACTATTCTGGTAAGCTTCTCCCGCCTTGAGTTCAGCCGAAGCAGCCCATTGGGTAAATTGAGGATAATTATAACCAACCTTTAACAGTTCTGAAACTGCTTCCTCATAGTTTTCCATGCCAAATACTGATTCACCGATCCAATATTGAGCTTCGGCTTGAGTTTCTTTATCTTCCAATAAAGGAATAGCTCTGTTAAACATTTCAATTGCATGTGAATATTTTTTATCACGAAAATGGCAAAATGCTATATCAAAAACTGTTTTTGCTTCTAATTCTTCATCACCCCAACGTTCCAGAATTATTTGATAAGCTGCTATTGCTTTTTGCCATTCCTTCATTGTTTTACAAACAAAAGCGAAATTTCTGGCAGCATCAAAAGCGAGCTTTCCATCTTCATCTTTTTCAATAACTTTATAATAATGTGAAAGGGCTTTCTGATAATTTTCTTTTGAGAAATTAATTGTTCCAAGCTTTAGATGTGCTTTATTGCTCATGTTTATATCAATGGAATTTGCCACTGTAGAAAAATCAGCTTCAGCGCCATCTAATTCTTCCTTTTCCATTTTAACAACACCACGCCAGAAATATGCATTGATCATGATTGAACTAGATAAGTTTTTATTCTTAAGTAGCTTTGTAAAGATAGATTCAGATTTCTTTTTATCAATTTTCTTATAATATATCCCGCGATTTAATTCAATTTCATTTTTATCTGTTTCGGCAAGTTGTTTCTGGAATTTCTTAGCTAATGTTTGAGCTTTGGGTCTATTTTCAATTCTGTATAGAGAGATTATATTTTCTTTTACTACATTTCCAATGTTCTCATAACTATTAAATTTATCTCCCAGTTTATCAATTATTTTTTTATAATTTACAGCAGCTTCAAGATAATTTTCCTGAATAAAATTGATGTGTCCAAGCATTTCATAATATTTCAAATTAGATTTACTATTTTTTACCAGTTCGCCATAAGTATATTTCGACATTTCAAGATCATCTGTAGTAAATTGCAAATAAGCAAGTTTTGCCTGATCTTCTTCACTCTTATTTACAACATGCATTAGTGCTTCTTTTGCTTTTTCGTGAATTCCCAATTTATCGTAATCATTTGCCAGCAGTTTATATGTCTCATCATTTTTATCTGCTTCAGGAAGGAATAACTGATATTTGATCGCATTTTCATAATCACCGGACTCACGTAGAGATTTTGTGAAATAACTAATAACTAATGAATATTGTTGGAATAATTCAGAGTTATTCAGTAGGAAAGCAAGTTTATCTTCAGATCGTTTTTTTTCTCCCTGTTCATTCAATACAACTGCATAATGAAAGTAGATGATCGGATCATTAATCTTTATATGTTTATCGGCAATCCAGTAAAATTTGAGAGCTTGTGCATCATCATTATTGGCATAGTAGAATTCAGCTAAATGGATTTTAGCATTATAGAAATCGACATCCTCAATTGTTGCACTATTTACAAGTTCAGTAAAATACTTAATAGCTTTTTCAGTCTCATTTTTGGAAATATAGTAATTCCCGATTAGCAATTTTAACTCATTAGCGGTAAGGCTATTTGAATTCTGATCTATAAATGTTTTCATTCTGGTGATCAATTCTTCGGAGATTTCCTTTTTTTGCAAAAGCTGTTTTCGAATTGATATTTCTTCCAGCCAATCAGGATATTTAGAACTATCTATTGTTGAAGCAATTTCATCAACCTTTTGTAATGCTTCATCTGCTAAGGTTACTTCTAAATCATAGGTAAATTTCTCTGCGAGATGTATCCATAATACCGCTTTCCTGAAATTACTTTCTGGGTCATTTTCTTTCTCAAGAATTTTAATTGCTGCTTCATAATTTTTTAAATCAATTATCAGAACATCAAGCAAATTATTTTGAAGTTCATTGTTTATTTCTGAATTATTTGAGTTATCTATTAATGACTTTAACAATCTATTAAAGGCAGTTTCATAATCATACTGCTTAAATTTTATGAGATACTCTAATTTTTCTGTGATCTTCTGTTTTAATTCTTCGTTAGATATTTTTTGGATATCTATCTGCTTCAATTCTGTTACTGCTTCTGTATAATTACCCAGTTGTTCTAGGCATAGAGCAATTTTATAAGAAGCCTCATCCTGCAGATTATTTTCTGAATATTCAGTTAATATCCATTGATAGTATTTCTTGGCCGTATTATACTGCTGAAATTTCTCAAAGTAAATATCTCCAAGTTTTATAAGCAGGATATCCCTTGTAGAAAATTTGTTGGATAAAAGTTTTTTATATTCATTTGCAGCATTGGTGTATCTACCGGAAGCAAATAATATATCTGCATTTAAAAATTGTTTGTGAAATAATATTTCACTTTTATCTGTCTTGATTTCATTCAACCATTTTTTTGCTGATCCAAGGTCATTCAGCAATAGATCCGCCTTGGAAAGTTGCAGTAAATAATAATCTTTTTTATCACTTTCACGGAATACTTTTTTAAATTTGGGATAATCATTTTTAATTTCTAAATATTTCTTCAATTCTATCTGTATATCGATTAATTTAAGTATATATGAATCAAGTTGTGATGAACTTGAAAATTTATTTATTATATTACTAAGTTCAATATATGCCTGAGAAAAATTCTGAAGATCCATGTAATAATCTGCTAATCTGGAGCGTAGTTTTTCCTCATAATTTCGAGGTACTTTATCTTGTAGTACAATATTTAAAGCTTCAGTAGCTTTTGGAATGCCTTCTTCTAATTCAGTAATTTCTATCAACTTTTCTACAGCTTTCCAGCGAGAAATATGATCTGGATAATCAGCAATAATTTCATTAAGAATCTTCTTTGCCTCCACCGGCATCTTCATTACATAGCGTGCATTTGCCTGCCAGAGAAGAACATCAGGCAGATTATGATAATCTTTATAATTACGTAAGATCTTTCTGCTTTCAATAATAACTTTATCATATTGTTCCATTTTATAATAACATTCCAGATATTTTGAAAGTGCCATTTTACTGAAATTTGAATTTGGATATGTTTCAATTAAAAGCTTTAAGTTTTCAGATGTCTTTCTATAATTCTGTTTTTCATATTGTGTGAAAGCTAAATAATACAATACTTTATCGCGGAATAATAATCCGGGAAACCCGTCTAATAATCTATTATATGCAGATTCTGCTTTATCAAATTGATCTCTTTCTCTATAACTTTCTCCAATAAGGAACATGGCTTCCTGAGAATTATCGGAAGTAGGAGAATAGGCAATTACTCTTTCAAATTCTTTTATTGCTTCTTCATATAAGCCGTCATTATATAGCCCTCTACCAAAATTTAGATCAGACCATAAATTTATTGAAATTATTATTAGAAAGATACAAATCATTTTTTTCATTAATTCCTCCAAAACATCATTACCTATCATTTTTATGATTATTTCAATGTCAATATGAATATAATAGTGTATTGTTTATATTATTATTTGACACTAAGTATGAAATTTAGAGTGTAGAAAAAAAATTGAGAGATATATGATATTTTTAATTTCGTTATTTTTTATTGGGATAATTGCCGGTTTTATAAACACTCTGGCAGGTGGTGGATCAGCATTAGTTTTACCAATACTAATTGTTGCAGGGATTCCTTCGCCCATAGCTAATGCAACAAACCGGGTAGCGATCCTACTGCAGAATATTACCGGGTCTTATAGATTTCATAAGCATAATGTTTTAGAGGTAAGATCTATAGTTCATATTACGATAGCTGCTATAATAGGTGCAGTTGCAGGTTCCATTTTTGCTGTTAATATTACTTCTGCGTATTATGATAAAATCTTAGCAGTTGTATTTATTATTATTCTTATTTTAATGCTAAAACCACATAAAAAAAAATCAGCATTAACCAGTACTCTTCCTAAATGGCTTGAATTTATTATTTTTATTATTATTGGATTTTATGGTGGGTTAGTGCAGGTTGGTATTGGTTTTATTTTTCTTGCTACGTTAAATCTTATTGAGGAATTCGATTTAATTAAAGCAAATGCCATAAAAGTTTTCATTATTATGAGTTATACTTTTTTTACTGTAATTATTTTTGCACTTTCAGGAAAAATAATCTGGAAATACGGACTTGTTCTAGCTTCCGGAAATGTTATTGGTGCTTTCATTGGAGTTAAAGCTGCAATTACCGGAGGAGAGAAATTTGTGAAGATAATACTTACAATTGCAATTATTATTGCATGTTTAAAATTATTTGGTGTATTCCAACTGATCGGAATATGATATCATTATACATAACAAAAAAGCCCATCAGGATTTGATGGGCTTTTTATTCATTGCTAATTAATAGCTAAGATTTTCTTCTATTTCATTAATATCATTTTTTTTGTACTAGAATATTCTTTAGATAGCATATGATAGAAATATACTCCAGAAGAAACTGTTTTACCTTTGTTATCCATTCCATTCCAAACCACACTATGCTCACCAACATTGTAATTACCATTAACCAATGTTTTAATAAGCTCACCTTTAATGTTATAGATATCTATATTAACATTACCGGCTTTAATTATTGTGAATTTTATATTTGTTGTTGGATTAAATGGATTTGGATAGTTCTGAGATAACGTGCTGGCTACAGGGATTACTTCACCTGAATTTGTTCCCGGTTCTACAGTAACATTCCAAATAGTTTCAAGTTCATATTCTTCATCAGATACAATAGATTTAACCTCGATCTCACCTAAATCCTGGAATTGATAAACAAATTCTTCTGTTATTTCAGTTTGTGGTACATCATTTATCAACCATTCATAAGTCAGTTCACTATCAATGTCTTCAGCCGTTACAGTAAATGTTATTATGCTATCCTGTGTAACGGTAAATACAAGTTCCTCAGGTGTGTATCCTGTGATTTCAGGTGCATCATTAACTGGAGTGACAATTACATCAACTACATCTTCTGCAGTTGCTTCAGTTACATTATCATTCACTGTAAATGTAAGTGTTTCTGTGCCATTCCAGTTCTCAGTTGCTGTGAATGTTACTTCTGTACCAACAATCTCAACTGAGATTTCTGTATTACCTGCAACTGTTAGTGTAAGATCATCAAGATCTATATCATCAATGTAAGCTGCAAAATCTTCTATAAGTGTTCCATCTTCTTCAAATGTGAAACTATCAGGAAGAATAATTGTTGGATCATCATTAACTGGAGTAACTATTATATCAACTACATCTTCTGCAGTTGCTTCAGTTACATTATCATTCACTGTAAATGTAAGCGTTTCTGTACCATTCCAGTTCTCAGTTGCGGTAAACGTAACTTCAGTACCAACTATCTCTACTGAGATTTCTGTATTACCAGTGACTGTTAATGTAAGATCATCAAGATCAATATCATCAATGTAAGCTGCAAAATCTTCTACCAGTGTTCCATCCTCTTCAAATGTGAAACTATCC
>JAVCCH010000072.1 GCA_030765535.1 Candidatus Tenebribacter davisii | reverse complement strand
TTTTCTTGGTCCCCATAAATTACACCAGAATCTCCTTCATCCCAAATTGTTAAACTTGTATTTCCAACAGCAGCAAATCCAGTGAAATGGCTTACTGTGAATATTAAAGTGTTTCCAGTGCAGCTTATAATTGTGCATGCAGGATCTGTAATGGAATTGCAAACATTTCCTAAATCAATTATTTGAGATGATAAAGTATAAGCGCCATTCCCATAATGAATTAGAGCAGGACAGGTTACATTATTCAAAGTTAATTGGACTGAAGCATTAAATGTTGAATTTAAAGCAGATGTATTTACTGAAACAAAACCTTGTTCTATCTCAATATGAGTATCATAATCCTCTGATTCTGCATCAACACCATGATTCTCAGGGAATTGTATTTTTCCATTTACATTAGCCAGAGTCAGATTATAGACATTGTTTATATTTGGAACATCACTGAAATTAGTTGAACCATTTGAAATTGGGAATTCTGTAACATTTGGAAGAATAATTTCTTCTATTTCAATAATTGTAACATTCCAATTATCTGTTTGACTGTTTATAGACATATTGCTTGTCTTATTAGCATAAGCAAAGAACTCATAAGTATCATCAACATCTCCAGTAGCATTGACCCAATAAGTTACTACTTGGCTTTGATCTTGATTTAATGTGATGTTTCTTGGATTGCTTTCATTTGTGTAAAAAGGTGTTGCTCCAGGTGTTGTTGAGATTAAACCTTTTGTAGCTGGAGACCCTGAAAAGAATTCACTGTCAAAATCAAAAGCAGATTCGTATGCAGCAAGAGCAGGAGCAGGAAGACAATCAAACCAAAAAAAATCCTTACAATTACAATCAGATGTGGTAACTGCACTACCTTTCCTATCATAACCTGGACAGAAATAGAAATCTGTAAAACCAGGGGAATAAGATGCACAATCATTTACATTTGAACCAGCTACACCCCAACCATCACAATCAAGATCAGTTACAGTATAATAACCTCTGGAAGAACCCCCAAAATCTTCATAAAAACAAGTATCAAAAGCAGTAGTTAAGAAACCAGAATAACCAAAAGCCCAGCCAGAGGTACTATCATCAAAAATATTATCACAGGTATTAGTACAATCTGCACTAACAACATCACAACCAGGAGTTATTGGATCCAAGCTAACATTAATTTCTTCACAATTAGCATTCAAGCAAGTTACATTAACTGTTACATTAAAGAATTCATTTTGTGTTGCATTTATATCAGTGGTTGGATAAATTAAATTTAATGATATCTGTGCATTTAAGGGTTGTTCTTCAGATCCCCATTGCAGATAAGGATAATCATTTCCTTCATCAATACCCCAAATATCTGTGAAATTCCAGCCGATAAAAGTTGCTTCTTGTTGCATCTGTGCTGTTGGTTTGCCATAGCTATTATTACATCCTGAACCTGTTTCAAAACCGCACATCACTGTCTGATTTGAAGTTTCATTGTCCCAATATGAAGAAGAGATATTTCCTGCATTGGTTCCTACTAAACCTCCAGTACCTGCAGTTACATTAGTTGTAGAATAACATTTGCTGATTCTGCCATCATTCTGATATACTAATCCTCCTGCATAAGTGTCAGATGTAATAATCATGCCCCCTTTAGAATAAGAATTTGAAATGTTTCCACCATTCTGAGCCATTAATCCTCCAGCAAAACCCAAAACTGCTTCGACAGTATTGTTATATGAATAAGACATATTAATCACAGTTGTGGTTCCATCACTATGTCCTACTAATCCTCCTGCAAAATCTAACCCTCCTGATGATGAAGAATATATAGAGCTATTTTCAACATATGAATTAATAATCTTAGAGTCTCCTCCAACATATCCTGTTAAACCACCAATCAATGCCCCATCTAGGCCGAATCCATTATACGTTGAAGCAAATATAGTGCTATTTTTAACATGAGAATAACTGATTGTTCCTAAATTATAGCCAACTAATCCGCCAACATAAGGATTAGAATTATGATATACATAGATTCTGCTATCTTCTAATCCAACCTCGCTAATGTTACCAGAAGATCCTCCAAACAAACCAAAATCATCTCCTGTGGATTGTGTTCTGTTCATAAAAAGCCCAGTTATTACATAATCATTTCCGTCTAAACTTCCAGTGAATATATATCCTGCTGTATGATTACCCACAGGCTCAAAACCAAAATACTGGCTTCCATTATCATTCCAATTAACTGTATCAGAACAATCAATATTATTTCCTAAGGTATAATTACCACCAAGACTTTGATTCATTGCTTGCAGCTGTGTACAATTAAATATTATCCATGGATCTGCTAGTGTTCCATTGCCGCACATTCCTGCCAAACCAGTGCAGACTTCTCCTTCTATACCTCTCAGATAAGGATAACCATCATTAAAACCTAAATATATTCCCCAAATGTCTATAAAATCCCACCCAGAATATGTAGATTGTTGTTGCATTTCTAAAGTTGGTTTGCCAGTACCTCCGTCGCTTGTATTTTGTCCTGAAGTTTCATTATCCCAGTATGAATCAAAAACATAACCCTCATTAAGTCCAACCAATCCTCCACAATCTGTGCCACCTGAACAATTTATATAACCAGTAGAATATGAATAAGAAACATTTCCAAGATTCCAGCCAACTAATCCACCCCTCTCCCATCCCATATCCCCAGTTACATTAGATCTAGAATAAGAATTATTGATGACACCTTCGTCATTCCAACCAACAAGACCTCCACTATAGTCACTTGCAGAAAAGGTTGTAGTAACAGTACCTTCTGAATAAGAATTATATATTTTCCCTTCATTAATTCCAACCAGACCACCTATACCTTCGCTATCACCTTTAACATCACCACCAAAATAAGAATTATAGATATATGCAGTACTACCATATGTTGTTCCAACCAATCCCCCAACATAGTCTGTACCATTAACATAGCCTTTACAAGAAGAATAATTAACATAATTAGTAGCTAAACTTCCTGCTAAACATCCAACATTACTTTGTCCAGTAATATTAACATCTTCTAAACTAACATTCTTTATCCTACCTATATTAATTACCCCAAATAATCCCACAAAATCTGTAGAAGGCCTGTTTATGTAAAGCCCTGTTATCTTTTTATTATTTCCGTCAAAACCTCCAGAAAACCTATACGGTCCATTACCTGTCTCATTGCCAATTGGCTCAAATCCTGCTCCGGTATTATAAGGAGCAACATCACAATCAATATCATTTCCTAATGTATAATTGCCTCCAAGACTTTCATTCATTGCCTGCAGTTGAGTGCAATCAGTTATTATCCATGGGTCTCCAACTGTTCCATTGCCGCACATTCCTCCTGGGCCTGTGCAAGATGCTTCATAATATCTACACTCACCAACATCATTTATATTTTCAAATTCCAAAGAAGGATAACCACTCATATTACAGAAATCATCCCAAGGTGGGAAACTCCAAACATCAATTGGTGGATTTGAAATATTATATAAATATGATCCTATTGTTTCTGCTGTGCAGTCAGTAGTTCCCGCATCAGTTCCAACACAATCACCTGGATTTCCAGTATGATTATGCCAGTAGCAATTAACAATAATAGTATCTTCATTTTCACCAATTAATCCTCCAACATTGCTGCTTCCAGTTACATCGCCTGTAGAAAAACAATTTCCAATTATTTCTATACCCCCTGTATCTTCAACATAACCAACCAAACCACCAACTTCAGACCCACCTTTTACATCACCAATTGCATAAGAATTATTAATATAGCTTACGCCAAAATAATAACCCACTAAACCACCAATATATGTTGTTCCATTCACATCACCAACTGCATAACAATTATCAATATAACCACCATCATTTTCCCCTGCCAGACCACCAACCCCAGTCGTACCGTTTACATTGCCAATTGCATAAGAATTATTAATGTATGACCCCCCATCATTCAATCCAACTAATCCTCCAACGCTCAGAGTTCCAGATACATTACCCGTTGAATAACAATTAGTAATATAACCATCATTAATGCCTACCAACCCACCCAAATAAACAGTACCAGTTACATTAGCAATAGCATAAGAATTAGTAATAGTGGGGCTATTAGAAGTAATACCCACTAAACCTCCAACTCTGTCCCCTCCGATTATATTACCTATAACATGGGAATTATTAATATTTCCACTGGAAAAACCAACCAAACCACCAATCTTGCTACTATCACTTGCAGTTATATTAACACTTGCATTACAATCATATACATCATCAGTGCTATACCCAATTATTCCTCCAACATTATCACCACTTGCTTTAACATTACCTTTAAAATAAGAATTGATAGTATCTCCTTCCCAATTCAAGCCTATTAATCCACCAACATAGGCCATATTACTATCAAAAGTTCCATTTATACTGCCAGTAGCATAAGAGTTATTAATGATTCCATTATGATTTCTGCCAACCAAACTACCTACATAACTATGGCCAGTTATATTAACATCTTCTAGTCCAATATTCTTTATATTAACACCGTTATTTGTATAACTGAATAAACCAACATAATCAGTGGATGATCTATTAATATAAAGCCTAGTTATTTTATGATTATCTCCATCAAAACTTCCTGTAAAATGATTAGCAACATCGCCAATAGGATCAAATCCATTTCCTGAATTCCAATTAACTGTATCAGAACAATCAATATTATTTCCTAATGTATAATTGCCGCCAAGACTTTGATTCATTGCCTGCAGTTGAGTGCAATCAGTTATTATCCATGGGTCTCCTAATGTTCCATTGCCGCACATTCCTCCTGGGCCTGTGCAGACTTCTCTTTCTATACCTCTCAGATCAGGATAATCATTCCCTTCATCAATACTCCAGATATCTGTGAAATTCCAATTAACAAATGTTGTTTTTTGTTGCATCTGTGCTGTTGTTCTTTGGTAGCTGTCATCACAACCACCACTATCCACAGCACACATAACACTGATATTGGTTGTTTCATTATCCCAATATGAATTTGAGATTGTCATACCCTCTCCACTATCAAGTCCAATCAATCCTCCAACAGTACTTCCACTTAAAGTTCCAGCAAAATAAGAATTAGTTAAAACAAGATCCATTCCTATACCCATAATTCCTCCCACATCTCCATCTCCTGTAACATTAGCTAATGAATAAGAATTTGTTATTTCAACCAATGCACCAATACCAATCAAACCACCCATAACCTCACAAAAATCTGCACTACATAGTACTTTTCCATCAGAATAAGACTCAGTAATATAAACCCAATCCTCCTCGATTCCACCTACTAGACCGCCAACAAAATCCCCCTCAATAAGACAGTCAATAGTTCCATCAAAATATGAATTATTGATATAAAGGGGAATATCGCCCCTATTAAATCCAACCAAACCTCCAACACTCTGATCTCTAATTATTGTTATATCTCCAGTAACAGAACAATTGCTAATCTTCGCACCATTATCACTTCCTATTAACCCCCCAACACCATTACTTCCAGTTATAACTACGTCTTTTAAATTAAGGTTTTCAATTATTACTATGCCCTCTGTAGCACTTATAAGACCTAGCCAGTCCTTAGAAGTCCTGTTTATATATAATCCAGTTATTTTATATCCATTTCCATAAATAGATCCTCTAAAAGGACGTTCGTGCTCACAAAGATTAGAATCAATCGCCCCAGTACACTCCCCAATTGGATCAAATCCAAGATACTGGCTTCCATTATCATTCCAATTAACAGTATCAGAACAATCAATGTCATTAGCAAGATAAAAAACATCATTTAGATAATACTCTATATTCTGAAGTTCTGTGCAATTTGTGATAGTTTCATTAAAAACAGGAGCATCAATAGTAATGCAATCAGGAGCAACAACTTGTACATCTTTAAGATAAGGATAACCGCAGTTTTCTGAAGGACTGATAGCCCATACATTAGTGAAATCCCATCCTTCATAAGTAGATTGCTGCTTCATCTTATAGCTGTTTCTTGAACCTTCTATACTTTTCTTACTAGAAGTAAGAGAATCTGTTGTTTGATAATCCCAGTATGAATTAGTTACAGCGTCAAAATAAGCAAGCCCGTTCTTACGATCCACGTCTGAAGATGTAGTGTTAATCCATCCAGCAGCATAACTTCTAACAATTTGTGAATTCAAATTTAACCATCCCCCCACTATTCCACCAACAATATTTGTAGAAGAAATATTAACATGAGAATAAGAATCATAGATATCTGTATTGTCAACATCCCCAACCAATCCACCCATCTCGCTCTGTGAATGGGATTGACTACCATTGATCTTTCCAGTAGCATAGGTTCTATTGAAAATGCAATTATCACAAGAACCTGCAAATGCTCCTGCATACATCCCTTCCACATTAAAATTAATATCAACTAATCCTATATTCTTTATAGTTGCTCCATCTACATAAGCAAATAAACCTGAACCCCAGCGAAAATGATTTATAAACAAATCAGTGATAACATGACCCTCACCATCCAAACTTCCAGTGAATTCATTACCTGATGCACCAATAGGATCAAACCCACCTCCAGAATCCCAGGTTGTTGTATTTGAACAATTAATATCATTTCCTAATGTATAATTACCGCCAAGACTTTGATTCATTTCCTGAAGCTGGGTGCAGTTAGTAATATTATAAGGATCAGCTAATGTTCCACTCCCTAATCCAGAAAATGCAGAACTTGATAAAATTATTTCTTGAGTTTCTAAAACCAATTCTTCAGATGTGATTTCATTTTCCTCAGCTAAAGTCTCTTCTGGAATTGTTTCTGGAACTTCTTCATCTGTTTCATTAACAACTTCCTCAACTATTTCCTCTACAGTTGTATTTTCAATAACTTCTTCAACAGGAGTTGTTAAAACAAGTTCCTCATCTGTTTTATTCAAAACAGATAATCCAGTAATTCCATCAGTAGCATTAAAAATAGAAATAATTAGAACTATCACAAAGATAGTTGCCAAAGCTGTTGCAATAAGTGCTTCTCCTCTTTTATTTCTCAATATCTATTTCCTCTTTTGAAAAGAAAAAAAATGCAAGACTGGTGCAAAAAATCGAAGATTTTTGCGTCCTACGCCTTGCAATTTCCTCTTTTTAGGGCGGTATTAATTAAAAAATATGATTATTCTTTTGATTCTAACTCAATGTACCATTCTTTAAGCTCGTCATCAAATTTAAACACAACTTGCTGTTTCTTTGATTTATCGACAGCAAAAAGAAGGGGCATAGGTATAGTTGTCTCAAAACTACTTCCACGCTTATAGAGCTTTCTCTTAATTTCTACCATTACTACTCACACAATACATATTTTTGTCCTGATTAAATTACCACTAAGTATACTTAATAGTATACTAATTTGAATACTTATATTTAAATGTTTTGATTTAAATTAATCATTTCAGAAAAATGAAAATATGAAAAGCAAAATACTTATATTAATACTTATATATTACAAAAATTAATAAAAGAAATACTTATATTAATACATACTATAATACTAATAAAGATACATATTAAGATATTAATTTTTATACGTATATATTTACATATTTAATTACATATAAATATACTTATATTACTACTTACTTAACTAATTTCCCTGCTTTATCAAATTTTATTTCAGAAATCATCAACTTATAGATCACATCTTTAATATCATCAATCTTTACTCTAATCTGTTTTGTACTATCTCTATCTCTTATTGTAACTGACTTATCTTTCAATGAATCAAAGTCAAAAGTAATACAATAAGGAATACCAATTTCATCTGCTCTTGCATATCTTCTTCCAACAGATCCAGATGTATCAAACTGACATACAAAAACAGATTTTAAATCATCATAAATTTTCTTAGCATCTTTTTTCAACTTATTAACTAATGGGAATACTCCTAATTTAACAGGTGCTAATTTTGAACTTAATTTCAGCACAATATTTCCTCTTTTTTTGTCATCATTATAAGCATCAAACATAAAAACTAAAAACGCTCTTCCAACTCCTTGAGAAGGTTCAGCCACAACATAAGGAACAATTTTTTCTTTTGTTTCTTCATCAAACAAAGAAAGATCTTTTTTAGAATATTTCATATGCTGTTGTAAATCATAATCAGTTCTGTTAGCCATCCCTTGCAATTCTTTCCAGCCAAATGGAAACTTATATTCCATATCCCAAGTATCCAAGGCATAATGTGATTTCTCATCAGAAACATGCTGTCTTATCCTAAAATTATCAGCTTTTGCTCCCAAACCAATAAACCATTTATGTTCTGTTGCAAGCCAATAAGCATGCCATTGTGTTTTGATTATATTTTTCTTAAGCGCTTCTTCCATTGTCATAACTTTTCCTTCTTTCTCACTTCCTTTATCCTGCATGTCTGCAGAATAAACAAGAATTTTGTGCTTAAGAACTTCTTTAATATAAGGACAGTTATTAGAATCATTTGGGTGGATAAAATACTCAATCTCCATCTGTTCAAATTCCCTGCACCTAAACAAAAAATCACGAGGAGAAATCTCATTTCTAAAAGCTCTTCCAATCTGTGCAATTCCAAAAGGTAATTTTAGTCTTGAACTATCAACAACTTGTTTAAAATCAACAAACATTAACTGCGCTGTCTCAGGTCGCAGATAAGCAGCATTTCCTTCAACAGGTCCAACATTAGTTTTAAACATTAGATTAAGATCACCAATAACATCGTACTCTCCGCCGCATTCACATTTAATTTTACCAACTTCAGATTTATCTAATTTATTTGGTTTCTTGCAATCTTTACATTTTACATAAACATCATTAAAATTAGCAACATGTCCAGAAGCTTCCCAAACCTTAGCATGAGTTATAATACACCCATCAATTCCAACAACATCATCCCTGCTTTGAACATGAAAATTCCACCAAGAATCTTTAAGATTTTTCTTCATCTCACTTCCTAAAGGACCATAATCCCAGAATCCACTCATTCCACCATAGATTTCACTATTAGGAAAAACAAAACCTTTTTTCTTGCAAAAAGTTGCCATATCCTCAATAGATAAAATTTCAGTCATTTTAACTTAAAGTCTAGGATTATTTATAATCTTTACTATTTTTTTAAAGATTTTTTTCTTTATAATATGGGTTAATCCTATATCTTCCTTTAATGTACTTTCCCTCTTTTGTTTTATATCCTTTAACCCAAATTCTTTTTCTAATCCCAGCCTTTGGTCTTACATCTTTATCTGCAGTCTTAGAATATTTTTTTCTTCTTTCCATTTTCCAAGAGATCTTTTTACTTATTGCTGCAGACTTTGCTTTGATGATTTTAATCTCAATATCACAATATTTTATAATATAATTCTTTGGCCATCCTCTTTTAATCAAAGATTTTTTTATTTGCTCTTTATTATACCCTTTGACTAATGCACCCCTAATAAAATTGTTTAATATTTTCCTTTCTTTAGATTTCTTATCAACAATCTTTTGCTTAACAGCCTCTAATTTAACAGGAGACTTTATAAATGATTCCTTAATTGATTCAACTTTATGACATATGGCAGGTCTATGTACATAATATGCAAATCTTAATCCAAATATCAGTATAACAAATAAGATCAAAACTATTAAACAATATATCAATTTTCCAACATATGGTGTATGTTGTATTGGTTGTTCAATTAAGGGTAGATTAGTTTGGCA
>JAVCCH010000215.1 GCA_030765535.1 Candidatus Tenebribacter davisii | reverse complement strand
TATTATTAATAAATTTATATTTACCATAATATTCAGGTGAATTATATTCTTTTAGAAAATCACTCTTTTCAAAATCACTAATACGATATTCAATAATTTCTACATTTCGGTCAATTAATTCTGTTTTAACATTTGAACCAAGAATTTTCTATCGTAATATTTACTTTTTAAATTTATGGCTTTTAATATCTGTCTTTCTTAATCTAATCACAAAGATTACTCCCGTTGGTTCATTATCTTCCGCATAGATTTCCCCACCATATCCTTCGATTGTTTGTTTTACAATATATAATCCGATTCCCGTATGACCTGTTTTTCCATAGATAAATCCTTTCTCAAATATTTTTTCCTTAATTTCGTTCGGTATACCTATTCCAAAATCCTTAATCCTGATCTCGCAAATTTGGTCTTTTGTAGATATTGAAATCTCAATTTTAGATGAATTACCATGTTTGATAGCATTCGTTATAATATTTTCAAACACGGAATACAATGCTTTATCAGCAAAAGCAGTAGCATTATCTTTAATATGAATATCCAGGTTGTGAAAATCAGATATCACTTCCTGAAGAACTTCGGAAATGGAATACTCACTTAAGTCTGAATGGGATTCAATAAAAAATTCTTGTTCGCGTAATCTTTTTATTGTATTCAACCCTTTGTTAACCTTGTTTTCTATTTCAGTCAACATCAAAATATCAGAATTCCGTTTATAAATACGAAGAGCACTTTTGATCACAGTTAAATCATTTGTAATATCGTATCTTAAAATGGAACTTACCATTTTCAACCTTTTTTTGCTGATTTCTATTTCTTCTTCTGCTTTTTTGCGCTCAATGATCTCTTTTTCCAATTGCTCATTAACTGAAACAAGTTCTACATTCTTCAATTTGTATATTTCCGCTTCTTTTTCTTTTGTTTCCGTTTCATATTTAGTTTGCATTTCGGCAATCTTTTTACTGCTTTCATCGGTAAAGATACTGTCTTTTACTTCCGTGTAAAGTTTGAAGTATTTGAGGGCTTCATGGTATTTTTCTTTTATTGAATATAAATTGGAAAGAGAACGATAGCTGTTTTTTAATAAAGATTTTGTTTCGATTTCTCCTGCCAGCTTCATACTTTTCTGGAAATATTCCAAAGCTTCATCATAATTTTCCAATAAAAAATATAATTCCCCGATGTTATTCAATGTATTGGCAATGCCTGCTTTTTCTTCCAAGTCTTCAGATATTTTTAATGATTTGAAAGAATATTTTAGGGCTTGTTTATAATTCTCTGCTTCTTTAAAAACAAATGCAATATTATTGGAAGCAGCAGCAATACCATATTTGTTGTTTAATTCTTCATGTATTTTTAATGACTTAATAAAACATTCCGAGCTTTGATCATGTTTATTTAAAACATGTAAAATATTTCCCATGTTATTATTTGTGATAGCAATTCCTTTTTTATTATCAATTTCTTTATAAATACTTAAGGATTTCTCATAATATTCCAAAGCACTATCATAATTCTTCGTTTCCCAATTGATATTTCCAATATTATTTAAAGATGCAGCAATTCCTTCTTTATCTTGAATTTCCTCTCTTATCTTCAGTGATTTCAGATGATAATCTAACGATATCTCATATTTGCTTAGAACATCGTAAGTCAAGCCGGTATTATTTAATATCTGAGCAATGTTCTTTTTATCTTCAATCTCTTCGAATATATGCAATGCTTCTAAGGAGATTTCTATTGATTTGTTATATTCACTTGAGATGTAATATGCTGCGGATATATTATTTAAAGCTTGTGCTTCCCCTTTTTTATAATCAATTAATTTTGATAATCCGAAAGCTTTTTTGCCATATTCCATCGTTTTTTCAGGTAAATTGTTTTTATATGTCTGAGCTAACTCGTTTAAAATATCGACCTTTTCTTTATCATCTTTTTCGCATTGAGCTAATTCTTTTTCGAGATTTTCAATATTTTCCATATAACCTACTTTTTTAATTTATTGGTTTTTAACCTGATTCCTTCACAAATTTACAATATTTTAACACATTTAAAATTTGGTTCAAAGCTGTATAAATAGTACATTGTGAATTATTGGCTACTTCTGCACTATTCCTTTTACATATTTAATTTCATCTTTTCGCTTTTTCCCAAAACTGACTTCTGTGATACCGTTGCACATTTCACATTATATAAAACCGACGACACGCTTATTACACTAATTTTATTATAATGTCCTGATGAATTATCTTCATTTAGCTTATATAAATTAGAAGCAAATTTAGAATCTTCACCTGTATGGATTAATGAAATCTCTATATCTCGGATTTTATTATGATTGATTGAACATGAACAAAATATAAATAGAAAAAAAATCCACAAAATTTTGTTTCTCAAACAATTCTCCTTATTTCGTGTAATGTTCTGCGCGTGCAGCGGAATCCGGCAGCTGCCGGATTCCAATTTCAAATTCCCAATTTCAAAATTTCACATTCATTTAAGCACTGACACGTTTGTTATGTAACATCTTTTTCATTTCAACAGCAAACATTTTTTTACTGATTCAGTTTCGCCATTCACATTCAACTTATAATAATAAATTCCTGAACTTACAGATTTGCCTACTTCATCATCACCATTCCAGATAATTGAATGTGAACCTAATGCAAATTCATGATGAGCTAAAGTTTTGATTTTCTGACCTTTGATGTTGTAGATCAACAAATCTACTTTTCCAACATCAGGAATTGAGAATGAGATAGTTGTAGTTGGATTGAAAGGATTAGGATAATTAGATAGATTAAATTCTCCAATTGGAATCTCTATATCCTGTATTTCACTTAACTGATCATAATAAAAAACTCCCATATCTGCAATCGTACCATCAGGATCATAAGGTGAATTTGGGTCTCCTGCATCTATACAGGGAGAATTCCCTGTTAAATGGTAATCTCCATTACTGGGGTCAACAAATAATGGATTTGTTTCAATACAACCTGTTCCCAAGTTACAACCATAATAATTTCCAGTATCATTATTAAAAAAATCCGAATATTCTATGGTTGGATCTCCAGTACCATTAACATAAATACCATAATTACCATTATTATCAGAGATAATTGTATTCACTAAACTTGGGCTGGAATCATAACAATAAACACCACCAGCTTCTGTATCTGCATTATTATTTACTATTGTAACACTTTCAAAACTCGGATGAAGTTCATCAATATCAAATCCACAATAAACACCTCCACCATAAACTGCATTATTATGTGCTATTAATACTTTCTTAATAATATCTGATGAATTTACACAGTTAAGACCACCTGCCCCAGAGTAAATTGAATTATTATAAATAATTTGTGATTTTTTCAAAAGAATAGAAGAATTTAAACAAGAAATTCCACCACCTCTACCATTTGAACAGGTATTATTCTTTACTACAAGATACTCTAATCTCGGACTGGAACTATTACAATAAATTCCACCACCATCAGTCACTGCAAAACCATTTTGAATAGTAAAACCGATAAGAGAGGTTGTTGAATCTTCACCACTTGAAAATGTAATAACACTACCGCTACCACCACCATCAATAATGGTCGTTGAGATGTAAGATGTATCTGCTGTCGTAATAAAAAGTGAACTAACCGTGACGTTCTTACCATTATAATTGATATTCTCTACATAAGTTCCAGGTTGAACAAGCACTGTATCCCCATCAACAGCTACATTTATTCCTTCTTGTATTGAAGGTTGATTCCCTGGTACATTAATAGTAATTGCTGAAGCAGAAATAATGCATACTAAAATACTTAAAACTAATAATACAACTTTTACATTTTTCATCTTTCCTCCTTTTTTATTTACATTTCAAAGTTTCATGGTTTAATCCAGTTGCTGCTAATGTTCTGCGCGTGCAGCGGAATCCGGCAGCTGCCGGATTCCAATTTCCAATTTCCAATTTCACATTCATTTAAGCCAACGACACGCTTGTTAGGTGAAGTTCTCATTGAATTATTGAACTACTAGAACTTAATACCAGTTAGAATTTCAAAAGAAAGGTTACTAATTTCAATTACATCCACTTTATAAGATGTCGTTAGTGATGGAGAAAATCTTATTTCAAGTAATGACGTTATTTTCTTAGATAGTTGATATTCAGTTCCCAATCCAATACTAATGCCAAAATCAATTGGGTTAAAATCATCATAATAAGAATCAAAAAAGTTCCATTCATTTTTATAACCAATAAAAATATCAATTATAGATCCTCCAATAATATATGGTTTTACTCTTGATTGACCAATTTCGAATTTAGTAAAAAGGTCAAATTCAAGATAATTAACTATAATACTAACTTCAGTATCAATAAGTTGTCCTATATTATCTCTTACATCGATCTCGACATCAGTACCTTTTTGAATATAATGAATCTCTAATAATAAATTGAATCTATTATTTATCACTATTTCAACAAATGGACTAATGTCCATACCATATCGATAATTGGTCATTAAACCATCAATATAAGTAAAGTCATAATCTTGGTTAGCTATACTTAATCCAGCTTTTATTCCATATGAGTTTATCAATTGTGAATATAACAAGTTAAAACATAGAATCAATAAAAATATTAAAATAAGTTTCTTCATTATTCCTCCATCAAATAACTATATTTAACTTAATCTCTATAAATTTTACTTAATTTCACCTAATGGTCGAGCTATGCCACGTACCACTGCGGAACTGTTTTTCAAACTCGGTAGCTTGCTGAATCGGTACGATTCAGCACCAAGCAAACCAACTGATTAGTATGTGGATAGCTATGTTATACCCATTTTTTCAGATATACTTCACAAGTTAACTCACAAAAAATTCATTGCATCCAGATATCTCTTAAAGTTATATTGCAATGTTCAATCAAAGTCGACAATGTAATGATCATATCATATATTTACTAGTGCTTGGGATTTATTATTGTCATTACATTTTAAAAGGAATACTTGCCCAATCTTTTATAATTACAAAATCTTTATCCTTTTTTCTCCATCTAACTCTGTTAATTTTCAAAGTATGAATCCCGCTAGAAATATTATCAACTGGAATTTCAGCGGTTAAGAATTTCTGTGAATTATCAACTCCTTTTTTCAAGAGCCAATCTTTTACCAAGATAAGTTCATCATCTACGAATATCTGATAAAGTCCAGTTTGATCTAACTTGTTTATATCTACTTCGGGCACTCCGGGTACTTTGGGCATTACAATCTTATACTTATCAAAGTTTGCCTGGATATCCCTGATTAGGCCTTCATCTCTTTTATAGGAACTTATATAAAGTTCTAAGAGACTATTTTCTATTAAGAAGGAATTGATCGCAGCTCGTGGAATTCGAAGACCATTATTTTTTTCATTTAGATAATTATTTTGATCAACGTATGTTAAGTTACTTTTAGAAATTCTCAGTTTTCTTTGAACATCAAATTTGAATTTTGAAATGCTTGAATAAGATAAAGGAATCGTAATGATTATAAAACTCAGCAGAATTAATCTCATTCTTTTCTTTGAAATATTTGTGGAAAAAGTATGAATTAAATTAGACGATACCGAGTTGGAGGTGTGCTCCCAAAACATCTTTTTCTTGAACGTTTGAAATATTACAAATATTACTATTACAATCGCAATCAATGTTAATTGAGCAAACTGCATTGCAGCACTGTTTAAATTAAATGCATAAAAAATTATGTTACCGGCTATCAGCACAAAATAGAACATCATAATCTTAATCAAATACAAGATAATCATGAAAGCAAACGAGAAAATCAAACTGCATATTTTTTCAATTTCTATTACTAGAGCTATAGGTTTTTTAAAAGTAAGATTCTTCAATTCTTTTTCTAAAAGCTCTTTCTTGACTCCGTTTGGAAATACATAACTCAAACCGACCAATCCTGTCCACAGTCCACGCAATGTCAAATGTCCGATGAACAGTACTTTTAATGAAGTTATGATGAAGATCATGATAGTATACTGAACGAAAGATAAAAGTGCATCTGCTCCGAAATCCTGAATAAGCATCGCTGTGAAATTATAAATATACTTCGGAAGAATGAAAAAAAATGCAATTGAAAATCCTGAGATTATTATCTCCGGTTCCCAACTGTTATTTTGAATTTTTGTTAGCCATTTCGGTATCTGGGTTTCTTCCAATTT
>JAVCCH010000103.1 GCA_030765535.1 Candidatus Tenebribacter davisii | reverse complement strand
TAATAAAAAGAGTAGGGCCAGATAAAGGTGGCTATTGGGAAGTTATCGAAAAAATATAGCTTAATGATATCTTGTAGCTTATAAAATGCAAAATATGATCGACAAAGTTATTTACTGCTCATACATGAGCGGTAAATGGTGATGATGCAAATAGAATAGAGGATGGTAAAAAAAGTTCTGATAGTGTCCACTTGCCTCCGCCTTATTATCAAAGTTAATGAGTGAGAAATGAAGATAACATTATAAGTAGCTTTTCCAGAAAAACATGTTAATTTTTCTGGGAATTAGTACATGGAGATTATGAATGAAACTTTATGAAGAAGTACTATACTTTATAGCTGGACATCGTAGGGGTTGGGTGTTTTCATCACATGATTTGATGAATAGATTTACTCGTCAAGAAGCTGATAGTACATTATCCGATTTAGTAAGAAAAGGTAAAATCAGAAGAGTATATAGAGGTATATACGATTACCCCAAATATAGTGAATTTCTTAATCAAGAACTAAGTCCTGACATTGATCAGATAGCCAGAGCATTCGCAAGGAAATTTAATTGGCGGATAGAGATATCGGGAGATAGTGCTTTAAACATGTTTGGATTATCTACACAGATAGAGAGCAGGTATATCTATTTAAGCGATGGACCAAATAAAAGCTATGACATCCTTGGTACAATTTTGGAGTTTAAGAATTCAGTTTTGAAAGACATAGGGTTTAAATATAAAGAAAGTTCTCTATTAGTTCAGTCTATAAAAACTTTAGGTAAAGAACGTATAAAGCCTGTAGTAATCCGAAAGATAAGAAAGCACATTGATCCCTGTATGTATTCGAAGATACTGAAAGACACTCAGGCTTCAACTGTATGGATTTATGAAACTATTAAACAAATATGTAGTGAGAGTTGATGATTAAGGAAAATGTAATAGCTAGACTTAAAGTTATAGTAAAAAGAGCACTATGTAAGTTCGGTTATCCGCCAGATATGAAAAAGCTCGCTACTAAAACCGTGCTGAAACAAGCAGAAATGATCGCTAGTGAATTAGTTTAGAGGTATTAATGGAAAATATCTACAATAAGTCAGTACTATCTTTAAGGCTTATAAATCATATAATAAATAACAATGAAGTAATTAGAACCTATGGGAATGTATCTAAGATATCTTTTTCTCAGCTTTTGTCTATTATCATAATTAGGGAACTAAATAAACTAGAAATGGGACCTGGATTAATAGATGACTCGGTAATTATCAATTATGATTTTACAAGAATAATAGAAGAGACAATTGTTAGTAAAACAAGTAGAGTCATTGTTTCTCTTGGTGGAGGAATAAAGTCATTTAGTCGATCCTATGCACAAAGATTATATCGTCCTTTACCCTTAGCTAAGAATTCTATTCCATTTTCAGAGATTATAACTAATATAATAGAAGAACTGGCTTCTCGTCTCTACTCAACTCATGAAAACAGGAATCAGTTTCTTACAGACGAAGAATTACGCAAATATTATCCACTAGAAGAATTTAATGAAGAAGAATTCAAGATATGTGTTGAAAGTATAAGAGAATTAACAATTCTTTTCTTTGATATTTTAGATAAAACCAGTAATAGTACAAACAAATCTTAACAATGGAAACGTTAATATATTGCAGAGTATCCTCAAAAGAGCAAGCAGAAACAGGTTATAGTTTGCATCAACAAGAACAGGCTAGCAAAAAATTCATTGAAAAATCTGGATTTGTTTTGGGAAAGATATTTATAGAAAGTGGAGAGAGTGCAAAAACACAGGATAGAACAGAACTTCAAAAGATGCTTAAATACATGAAGTCAAATGTAGGTCATGTTACCGGGTTAGTTGTGTGGAAGCTGGATAGGTTATCTAGAGAACTCTATGATTTCAAAAGTCTTGAGTTACGATTAAGTAAGATGGGAATAATGATTCATTCTGTTACAGAACCAAATGACTTAAATGCTGTTGGTAAGCTTAGTAGAAATATGACTGCTTCATTTGCACAATTTGAAAATGATCAGAAATCTGAGAGAACAATAGCGGTAATGCAACAAGCTTGTAAAGATGGTAGATGGTGCTGGAAAGCTCCATTGGGATACAAAAGAGTTAAAGAAAAAGGACATTCAATCATTGCTATAGATACTGAGAATGCAATATATGTCCAGAAGGCTTTTGAAATGGCTGAAACTAATACTTATTCGAAAGAAGAGATACGTCGAGAGTTACAAGCAATGGGATTACCCAATTTGAAAAAGGATAAACTGACTAAAATGCTAAATAATGTCTTATACATGGGAAAATTGAAAGTATCCTGGTTTCCAAATTTGATCGATGCTATTCACGAACCCATTATTACAAAAAGTCAGTTTTATAAAGTTCAAAAAATCATGCTTGCTAGGCGAAAAGGTGGGATAAATAAAAGTAGTAATAATTCTGAATTTCCTTTAAAAAAAATACTACGCTGTGGTTTATGTGGAGAAAGGATTACTGGAAGTAAATCTACTGGTGGTGGTGGATCAAAATATGCCTATTATCATTGTAGCAGTAAGAAGAATTGTTCTATTAGAACACCAAAAGCAGAATTAGAAGAAAAGTTCTACTGTCTACTAAACGATATGATCTTGAGAGATAATGCATTAAAAGCAACTATTGCTTCAATAACCTCTGAATTTGACTCACAGAAGAAAAGGCAACAACAACTGATTAAACAAATCAAGGGTGAGATGCAAAGAGAAAAGCAACGGAAAAATAGACTTCTTGATTTTATGTTAGATGGAACTCTTGGTGAAGATGATGCAAAGGTAAAGATGAAAGAAATCGATGAAAATCTTCTATCTTATGAAGCTAAACTGGAAGCAAATAAGCTTGAGGATATAGAGATTAAGATACTTATAAACAAGTTTAAGCTCTTTAGTTCGAACTTTGGTGATTGGTGGCTAAATACTATGGATATAAAGATTAAGGAGCAAATACAATCCATTATTTTCCCAAATAGTGTTTTTTGGGATGGTAAGGTATTTCGAACTGGCAAAACACCTCTATTCATGCGCCTTTCGGGAGATTTGAACACCCCGATGCGTCAATGGTACCCCCGAGCCGATTCGAACGGCTGACCTTTTCCTTAGGAGGGAACTGCTCTATCCTGCTGAGCTACGGGGGCACAACTATTAACAGAAGTTATGAAAATTTTGTCTCTGTTTGTATGTCAAGCAAATGATTTAATTGACAGAATTCTGATAAATTCACAAATCTTATATATAATTAATTTAAAGGAAAAAGTTATGTTAAATCTGGTCAACATTAGAAAAGAACTACA
The DNA here is from genome assembly GCA_030765535.1 of Candidatus Tenebribacter davisii. Lineage (GTDB taxonomy): Bacteria > Cloacimonadota > Cloacimonadia > Cloacimonadales > TCS61 > Tenebribacter > Tenebribacter davisii. The sequence goes on along the minus strand of JAVCCH010000103.1, from coordinate 31,017 downwards.
CAAAATCCCCGAACTTGGATTCGAAGAATTTAAAACACAAGAATATCTTCTAAATATATTAAAAAATTTTGATGGATTGAATATTCATACTTTCGCTTTTCCCGGGATTTTAGTGGAATATTCACATGGTGCAGGGGAATATAAATTTTTCCGTGCGGATATGGATGGATTGCCAATTACTGAAGAGACAAATTGTGATTTTGAATCTGAGCATAAAGGAAAAATGCATGCATGTGGACATGATATGCACATGACAATTCTGATAGGATTAATTGAAAAAGTAATAACTGCTGAACTCAAAGAGAATTTATTGTTCTTATTTCAGCCTGCAGAAGAGGAAAAAGGTGGTGCAACTCGTATAATAAAAACAAAAATACTGGATAGATTTAGTGTATCAGAAGCTTATGCTTTGCATGTGAAAGGTAAAATGAAAACAGGCAAAATTGCTTCTAAGCCTGGTATATTCTTTGCCAATACGCGGGAGATCGAAGTTGTTTTCAAAGGTATCGGTGCACATATTGCTTTTGCAGAAAAAGGGATAAATGCTCTCAAGGCAGGTGCAGAATTCTATCTTGAACTTGAAGAAGAAATTAAACGGGAGTTTCCTATTGGTAAACCCGTGATTTGTTCCTTCGGTAAAATGAATGCAGGAGTTATCAGGAATACCATTCCTGCTGAATGCAGGTTAGAAGGAACTCTACGTGCATTTACTAATGAAAATCATGAAATTTTAAAAGCTCTTATTGAGAATTTAAGATCTAAAATTGCAAAAAAATATGATATTGATGCTGAATTAATTTATAAATCTTATTATAAAGAAGTTATTAATAACAAAGATCTGTATAAAAAGCTTAAAGTTATCGCTGCAGAAATGAAGTTAGAATTTATTGAAAGTGAAATGGTTTTTACAGGTGAGGATTTTGGTTTTTTCACAGAAAAATATAATGGATTACTGTTCTGGCTGGGAGTTGGAAATGATGATGATAGTGATCTGCATTCCTCTAAATTCCTGCCGGATGAAGAGGCAATTAACATTGGAATTAGTATATTTTTTCACTTAATGATCAGTAAATGATAGTGAATAATAAAAAAACCGTTCCAATTGGAACGGTTTTTTACATTTCAAAATAGATTATTTATACATCATCCTCATCTGTATCGATATCATCCAGATTATCATCATCTTCTCCCTGCATCCAGTCAGGGCAAAAAGCGACATTTTCTGTATGATCCCAACCATCAACATTTTTAAGACCGTATCTATCTAATATTTCCTCTTCCCAGAGTGAGTACCTTACTTTATCTCCATCTACATCATAAACTAAAACGGGTTTATGAAACTTACGGAGGCTAAAATTACCTCCACTTAATTCATAGAATTCCATAATCTTTTTTTTATCTTTTTCAGCGATCATCATATCTCGCTCCTTTAATGGATTTAGTTGACCTCTTTAACTTAACTCAATTTACTTGTTCATAAAAGTGAAGCGGGATAGTTATGTCAAATAAATTAGGATATAATCTTTGCAAAATTCTATTGATAACGTTTTTTGTTTTCGTTACTATAAGAGCTTACAGTTTTGAGCCTAAAGCAACTGATTTTATAAATTCTTATCAATATGAATTATATCAATCCTGGTTAGGTACTGAAAAATTAGATCATAATCTTCCTGCTGGACTTACAAGTGAAAAAGTTGTTAAGAGCTATAAAGATAAAAATGGTAGAGAAATAAATGTGGAATATGACTGGCAGAATTGGAAGATTTATTCTCAAAGAGAGATCATTCCCTTTACATTCTACATTGATAATGAACTTAATATTAATCCTTATACAAATTTTCTGGAAAGATTCATATATCGCTTGAACAGTAATGATAATAATTTTGTGTTCGATCTCCTTGATTTTAACAAAATTATATTGGAATATAAAGAACAAAAAGGTGAAGCTGCACTTCTCCTGTTATGGGAAGATCGCCCGATCTCCAGACTAAAATTGAATCCGGTGGAATTAACGGTAAAGGCGGATACCTTAGGCTTTAAATTTACATCAGATGAGATGGATGAATTTAGAATATTATTTCCCAGAGTTAATAACATTGATGAGATAATTTTAGAAATTAGAGAACGCGAATTTATTAAAAGCAAAACGATGTCTAAAATAACTATTATGCCGGAAGAAGATAAGAAACAGAAAATTGAAGATCTAACTCTGGCAGAATATATAAAATTGAATTTTATTAAACCACCAAGACGTGAACTTCTTAATAATAAAATTACAGATGTTCACACCTTTTTTTTCAGCGAATTCCCCCACCATTCAATATCAAATGAACAAAATCTATGGATTCTTCGTATAGATAAATTTGAGGATAAATTAAGTGGAGAGATTTCTTTAAAAGTAGAGATAAATTCTGATATGATAAATATCTATCCGCATAATAACCTGGATCTTGAAAATAAACTATTACTGATTGGTTCAGACAGGATCGATATGTCCATGTTATCTGAAACAGAAATTTCAATTTTGGCAAATTATCTACCTCAACTTATCTATGAACATCGTTCGATTGGTTCAAAACTTATGAATTTCCTGCTGATTCACGATGAAGTTACTTCAACTCTTATAGTACGTACTGATAAACGTGAACTTTATGAAACAGATTCTTACTCTGATATTCTGCTTTTGCTTAATGAATATTGGCAGGGCAGAACAATATATTTTGGCATTGATAATATAAAAAAAATGAATGGCACAATTGAATTTAAGGGTTTCCTGGTAGCACTATCCTCTGATGGCTCAAGTGATATGGCCGAAATATATTTTCATTTGAGTAAAGAATTCAAAATTGATATTATCATGATGATCTTGCATCCAGCAGTAGAAAATAAGAGGTAAAATGAAAATATTTGAAACGCATGCACATCTTGATTTCCCGCAATTTGATAAAGATCGGGAGCAGTTAATAAAAAAATGTTTTAATAGCGGTATTGAATATATGATCAATATTGGTGTAGATGAAAAAACGTGTAATAATAGTATTAAACTTGCAGAAAAATATGATCAAATCTATGCAGCTGTAGGATTCCATCCGCATGATGCAACAGATTTCAAGGCGGAATTCATCCGCCGGAAAGCACAACATTCAAAAGTGGTTGCAATTGGAGAGATCGGATTAGATTATTATCGGAATCTATCACCCAAAGATGTTCAGCAAAAGGTATTTGAAGAACAAATCAAAATTGCTCTTGAATCAGATCTGCCTATCGTTGTTCACGATAGAGATGCACATGAAGATTGTTATGAGATATTGAGCCGAAATAATGCTGAAAAAGTTGTTTTTCATTGTTTTTCCGGGGATGAACTATTTGCCCAAAAAGTGCTTGAAAAAGGTTGGTTAATATCATTTACGGGAACAATAACTTTCAAGAATTCTAGCTTAGAGAATACAATCAGATTAGTACCAAATGATAAATTTTTTGTTGAAACAGATTCACCATATCTTTCTCCTCATCCGCAAAGAGGTAAACGAAATTCACCTCTGAATCTGCAATATATTATTGAAAAAATTTCAGAGATCAAAGGCACAACTCCCAAAAAGATAGCTGAAAATTCCTACTTAAATGCCTTAAATTTCTTTAATTTATCAAAATGATCAAGATCTAATATATTAATTTTTTAAAAATAACTTGAACTAAAATATGCGATTTATAATTTTGTTTCAAAATAATTAATGGAGGGATAAAATGGCTGTAACAATTAATACTGAAACTTGTATCGGCTGCGGTGCATGTGTTGACACATGTCCTACAGAAGCTCTTGAAATGAAAGACGATAAAGCTGTTGTCGATAAAGACAAATGTGTAGATTGCGGTGCTTGTGTTGATGCTTGTCCTGTAGAAGCGATCACATTATAATCAAAAGAAAATTTAATAAAGAAGCCGACAATTCTGTCGGCTTTTTTTTATGTGATGTTATTTCTTTGTTGACAAGATATGAACAATACAAATTTTCCTAATAGTCTTAATATTTATGTTAACTATTATTATTTTTCAATCTTTACTAAATTCTAATGTATTTTAAAAAATGGGAGAAAAGGATTATATGAAGAATATTAATCTGGTTATTGATATTGGGAACACAAATACAGTTTTAGGTTTTTATATTAATACTGAATTTCAATATTCCTTGCGAGTAACCTCTGATAATAAAAGAACCATAGATGAATATTACAAAATTATAAAAAAATCAACATATGAAAATAAACTAAATATTTCTTTTATCAACAAAGTTGCGCTCTCTTCAGTTGTTCCAGCATTAAGTCAGATTTTTTCACAACTTATTCATAAATACATTAAATGTGATTTTGAGATAGTTAATGCTTACTCCGATTTGGGATTAAAATTTCCAATGCCGGACCCAGGATTTATCGGTTCTGATCTTGTTGTAAATGCTTTTTCTGCAATAGATAAATACAAAACGAATTGTATCATTTGTGATTTTGGCACTGCAACAACAATTCAATTAGTTGGAAAAGATGGTAACTTCTTTGGAACAGTAATAGCCCCGGGCGTAATCACTTCTGCAAAGAATCTTTTCGATTCAACTGCACTACTTTCGAATGTCAGATTAATAAAACCGGAACATTTATTAGGAACCAATACAACAGATTCATTGCTCTCTGGAATTATTACAGGCAATTTTTTCATGTTGGAAGGATTTGTAAAAACTATTAAAAAGAAATATGAATATCTGGGAGAAATAAAAACTATTGCAACTGGTGGTATTGCTGAGTTAATATGTAATGAATCAAAGGAAATTGATATTATTGATAAAAATTTAACTTTGGATGGGCTGAATCTTATCTGCTGTAAATAAATAGATGAACAAGAAATTATTAGCTGTAATTGTATTATTGTTGTTTTCATTAGTGGGTACTGCTATAGAATTCTATCCGGAATTCAATTTGCCCGGCATACCAAAGGTCAAATACAATAATATCGATATTTATAGATTTCAGAAAGGACTATCTATAACGGCATATCCCCGTAACAAATTTGGTACTTATCGGATCCAAACAGAAAAAGAGATAGACTACGACGAACAGCTTGTAAAATTAACAGTTAAGTTAAATGATATTGAACTTTATCCTCCAGTGTATGTATCTCTCGATAGCTTTACTAAAGATGAATTCTATGCCTATTTTAAAACACAATTCCTGCTGAAATGTAGGGAACTTATGGGAGAAGAAGGTCGAGAACAGGGAGAGGGTCTTATTCCGGAGATAATTATAAAACTTCCCAAAATAGCCTTACCTAAATCAGTGCGAAGATTCATGGGAGATAAAGCTGGAAGACTTAATCTTAATGGAAGTCAGCGTTTAACTTTTGCCGGTAAAAGAACTCAACGAAGTGATCCTGGAGGTGAAGGAGATGAAAATGTAAAATTTACACCTGAGATGCGACAGGATCTTAATTTACGTTTGCGTGGAACAATTGGAGAGAAGATTCATGTTAATGTGAATCATCAATCCACTTCAGATGAAAATGTTGTGCCTACACCCAGTGAGATAAATTTGAATTATGAAGGAGATGAGGATGAAGTTATAACTGCAATTGACGGCGGGAATATTTCGCTCTCATTATCAGGTTCGAAATTCATAAGTTATAGTGCTTCTTCCGAAGGCCTTTTTGGTATAAAAACTCAGTTGAAAGCAGGTAATTTAAGTATTACTACTATCATGGGAAAAGACGAAGCTCAAAAAAATACACAGAAATGGGAAGGAGATTCACAGGCAGATTCAACTGTGTTTAGAAGTAATGCTTTTGTAAATAAAACTCATTATTTTATTGATCAACCTTCTGCTATGTTTGAGCTTTATGATGATACTGATGGTGTAGAAGGATTAGATTATCCCTTAGGTTGGAAAAATAATGCTATAAAAATTGATAATGGCAAATGGTTACTCACGGCAAGCGGTACTGCCTTACTTCCTAATGAGGAAGGAGATTTTACTGTCTATCTGGATGATGGATCTGCCAGTAATAATACAATGACGATCGATGGTGTAAACTATATAGATCCGGGAGAGACATATCATTTTGATATTCTATCAGAAGGAACGGATTATATTATCGATAATGTTTCTGGCATTTTAGCTATGACATTACCTCAAGGAGTAAATAAAATTTATTCTATTGGAATTGTTTATACTAGAAAGGATGGGCTTATTGTAGGTAATAGTGCCATTTCACCCGTTGAAGTAAAGATGCTGAGAAAACGTAATCAGACTTTCACTGAAGATGAAGATTATTGGAATTTACAGGTCAGGAATTTTTACAATCTTGGAATGCAGAGTATTAAGAATGATGGTTTTGAGATGAATGTATACACACAGCCATCTGAAAGTACAATTCCAAATTACAATGCACCTGAAGAAGCTACAACTGATTCAGTTCAGACTCTGAATGAATATTTGAGGTTGGATAGTAATAAAGACTATAAGATTAACGGAGAAGATGCTGCCATAAACTTGGATGCCGGATATATATATTTTCCCTTTATCAGACCTTTCTATGCCCTTAATGATTCTCTTATATATTTAGAAGACAATGTTCCATATAATGAAATAGAAAATTTTATTTATGTAAAAGGTAAAATTGGGAGAGACCAAGTTTCTTTAGGACGAATGAACATTCTACCTGGAAGTATTGAGATAAAGATAGGTCCTAATGATAGAAAGTTAGTAGAGAATGTTGATTTCATTGCAGACTATGATTTTGGTCTGATAACTTTTCTAACAAGTGAGGCAAAAAGTCCTGAAACTGAGATATCTATAGATTATCAATTTAAACCACTATTTGCGATGGATAATAAAACCATTCTTGGATTGCGTGCTGATATGGACTTCAATGAAAATACAAAGTTGGGTGGAACTTTTGTTTATCAATCTGAAAAGGTAAGGGAAGACAGACCCAAAATAGGTAGTGAGAACAGAAGTATTATCCTGGCTGATATTGATGGACGTATAGAGCATGAATTACCATTTATGACTAAATTCATGGATTGGCTTCCTCTCATTAAAACTGATGCTAAATCATCTGTATCTCTTGCTGGGGAGGTCGCGATGAGTCTTCCCCGTATTTACGGTAGTGATAAACAACATGATAAAAAAGAAGCATATCTGGATGATATGGAAAGTACTATGGAAACCTATCCGCTTGGAACTACAAGAGGAACATGGGTATTTTCCAGTAGACCAATATCTGAATATTCAGGAAATGAGATCAACTATGGAAAGGCTCATATTAATTATTATAATCCGAACGACATATACGCACGAGATGTTTATGATCCTAATTCGCTAACCGAAAAAGAGGAGAAGGAGAAAATCTCTGTATTGGCATGTAAAATTAAACCTTATGGACTTGGAATTCCCGGTTCCAGTATGAAACACTGGGCTGGATTAATGAAATATATTGGAAACGAAGTTGATTTTTCTAAAAAGAAATATATTGAGATTCTGGCCAAGGTAGATACATTAAATTATAATCAAGATACAAAACCAGTAATTATGCATATTGATATGGGTAAGATGAATGAAGATTTTTATCGCCCGGGAGAAAGCACTGAACCTGATAAAGAAGATGGATTAATTGAAGCAGACGGGATACTGGATGGTGGTGAAGATGTAGGTTTGGATAGGATTAAAAATGGGAATCCGGGTGATGATCCATTTGATGATTTTGATAATGAAAAAGTTAATGTTAATGGTGCTGAAGAATATCCGTATATCAATGGAACGGAAGGAAATAACAAACTTGACTCTGAAGATCTGAATGATAACTCAATATTGGATGATGATAATGTATATTTTGAATATACAGTAAATCTGAATGATGGCGAAGAGTTCTTGGAAGGTGAATTTAACGGATGGAGATTATTCAGGATTCCTCTTCACAATTCTGATAGCTATAGAATTATAACAGACAATCCCAATGAAATGCCAAATATAAAAAAGATATTCAATACAAGGATCTGGTTTGAGGTTGAAGATAGTACTCGTGTTCGCATTGTAAATCTTGATATAGTTGGTAATAAGTGGGAAGAGGGCTTTATCAAAAATGAAGATGGAACGGTAGCTTCTTCAAATACTGATATTATGCAGGTGGGAATTGCAGACAATCAATCGGATATACATTATAATCCCGCTCCTCATACTGTAATTGAGGAAAAAGGTGAAGCCACATTAGAACAGTCATTAACCATAGATTACTCAGAAATGGAAGCAGATAAATATGGTTTAGTTACTCAAGAATTTTTAGATCCGGTTAACTTATTAGCGTATAATAAGATCCGTTATTGGATCTATGCAGAAAAACCTATCGAAGGTTATTTTCCAAACGAACCGGATTCATTGATCTTACGTCTGGGAGCAGACTCTGTAAATTATTATGAAGTAAAACAACCTTTAGATCTGCAAGATTATCAAACTGTAATGGACAAAGACGGTTGGAATGAAATTGAAATCAAATTTTCTGAATTTACCCAGCTTAAAAACATTGATTCTGAGAAAGATATCAGTTATTTCCTTAATGATATTAAACTTTCAAAAGTTGGAAATCCTAGTTTATCCCTTATACGAGAAATGTCTCTTGGTATAGATGCCTCGAATCGGTTTTCGGGAAGAATATACTACGACGATATCAGAGTTGCAGATCCCTATGAAGATATTGGTGTCGCTTCCAATGTAAGATTTAATACAAATTTTGCTGATTTTCTAACTTTTAATGTCGATCTTGAATATAAAACAGAAAATTTTCAATCCTCTGCGAGAAGAACTACAAATACTAACTATGCTAAACAAACAGAATTGAATATTACAAACAGAATAAACTTTAATAAATTTTTGCCGACTGAATGGGGTTTCAGTATTCCGGTAAACCTATCCCGTAACCAATCGATTGGAATTCCCCGTTTCAAATCTGGTTCCGATATCTTACGAAAAGATCTGCCTAAGGAAGAGAAAGATCGTGAAACAAATTCAAGTTTATCGTATATGGCTGATCTCTCAATAAGTCAGAGCAAAACACCTAAAAGTAAAATACTGGCTTATACTATTAAGAATACTACTATTAACGGTAATATTCAAAAGCGTTTAAATTCAAGTGCAACAGCTGCTGATACAACTATTACATATATGCTGAAGCACAATTACAACTTTACGATACCTAAAGAAAAGATAGACATCGGTTTATTTTCAAATTACAAATTGTATTTCTTTCCAAATACAATATCTAATACTTTAACTTTGAGAAATACGGATCCTTCTGCTTGGAGATGGGATACATATACAGATTCAATACCTCATTGGACACCTAATACTAATTCATTCAAAACCCGTATATTTGAAACATCTTCCAGTATTAAATATGATTTCCTAAGTGATGTTTCAACATCATATGATCTTACTACAAAGCGTGATTTAATGTTGAAAAATTACTGGAAAGGTTATAACATAGGAGAAGAAAAAGACAGGAATCAAAAAATTACAATAGGGTTTGATCCTCAATATCTGGAAAAGGTTTTTGGTTTCAATGCAAATGCATCATTGGTTTATGATGATGATCATGTTAAGTCTGGCACTCAAGATACTTTATACTATAAAGGTGGAGTAAACAGACAAATTGGTGGAGATTTTACATTAAAGAATCATGATATGCTTAGAAATCTTGCAGATTGGCTTGATGAAAAATTTTCAAAAACAGCTGTTGATGAAGAAAAAACAAAGGAACAGGAAGAAGCAGTAAAAGAAAGTTCTGAACCAGAAGAAAAGAAAACAGAATTTGAAGACGAAGTAACGAAAACAGAATTTGAAGAAGCTCAAGCTAAAATGTCTGGTGAATCTACCGATGAACAAAGTGAAGAGGGAGATGAGGTTGAGGAAACTGAAAATGGTGGAGAAGATGGACAACAAGAGACAGTAACAGAACCAGAGAGATTAACGATACCTGAAAAGAAAAGTAATCCTATAGCTTCAATTGTAAGTTATTTAAGTGGATTAAGTAATATAAGTCTTTCATATGATAATACATACCGTACTACATATGAAGAGAGATTTTATCGCCCTAATTTTCTCTATCAATTGGGCTTGCCGCATATTCTAGATGAAGAAGGTGATGATAAAGATATTTTACTGAAAACAATTACAGATAAATATTCTACTTCAGCGAGTTTCCCCATAATCAGGAATCTAACTACAAGCATTGGATACTCACGAGAAATTACTAAAACATATAGTAGTAACAGTAATATGAAAATCTCAACAACATTCCCAAATGTTTCAGTCACACTTACCGAATTTGAAAAGCTCATTCATGCCAGCAAGATTCTTACAAGTTCACGTCTTGCAAGCGGTTACGTATATTCAGAAATGCTAAATGGCGATATTGATTTTGTTGATGCTGATTCAGAACAGAAACGGATTAATCTAGCACCGTTAATTTCTTGGAACGGAAATTGGGTACATAATATCACAAGTAGTTTTTCCTTTAACTATTCTGATCAGCAAAATATTACTCATCGAGTAAATTATGATGATATCAGAAGTACGATCTCTAAATCTATGAATGCTTCTTTCTCCTGGTCTTTTTCTAATCCGAAAGGGGTTAAAATACTTTTTTTCAAACGGACGAATATGAAAAATGAATTTACTACTGATATAAGTTTTAATATGGCAAGGGATAAAACTATAAGAAAAGGATTAGAAAATACTCAGACAGAATTAAATAAAGAATCATATAAAATTACTCCAGGCGCTTCCTATAAATTTAGTAAAAGTATTACGGCTGGTCTTACCAGTGAATATAATATGAATGAAGATTTAAAAAGGAAAACTACATCATCCACTTTCCGCCTTAGCATCTGGGTAGAAATTATATTTTAAAACAAGAAGAGATTACAGAGACAACCATTTTACTTGACATTATGATATTCTATTACTTAAGAAGTATAGCAATAAGGAGAAGCTGATGGTTACTAAAACACAAAAATTCAGATTGGGAATTTTTATAACTGTAATTTCAATTTTGATGATTATATTTCTCGTAATGGTTGCTGGAAAAAACATCATGGAAAAACGGGATGTCTACAATATTCGCTATCATGATACATCAGTAACTGGGCTTCAAATTGGGGGGCCAGTTAAATATCGTGGTATTGGAATTGGAAGGGTGGAAGACATTTCGATCGATCCTGATAATGTTACTGATATTTTAGTTACAGTAAACATAAAATCTGGAACCCCTGTAAAGACAGACATGAAAGCATCTCTTATACCTATTGGAATTACAGGTCTGGTAGAAGTTGAAATATCAGGTGGTTCTCAGGATGCAGAGTTATTGGAACCTGGTTCATTTATAAGAGCTGGACAATCTACCTTTGCCAGTATTACCGGGAAAGCAGAGGTAATTGCCAATAAATTTGAAATACTTCTCAATAACTTGAATACAATAACAAATGAAGAAAACGCAAAACGGTTAAAAAACATTATAACAAATGTTGATTCGATCATTGATAATAATCAAAGTACAATCTCAAATACAGTTACAAGCATAGAAGTTATCTCTAAGAATTTTGAATACATTACAAAAGATATTAGGACATTAATAGTCAGACTGGATATGATCATGGAATCCGGTAAAGTTGATAAGATCGTTACAAATACAGAGAAGATCACGACTGAGCTCGCAGATTCCGACTTCAGGCAGATTATGGCAGATATTCACAAACTAACAATTGATGCTAACAGTACCATCTCACATATCGATGCTACACATCTAGAGAGCAGGCAGGATCTGCTTGATACGATCGAAAGCCTGAGAGAAGCTGTTGATTATTTAAGTGAATTTGCCAGACAGATAGATGAAGAACCGTCATTACTGTTAAGGTCTAAAAACTAAGGAGAAATATCTATGAAAAAAATAGTATTTCTAAGTTTGCTATTCATGATTTTATTTGGATGTATGGCAAGAAAGATCATTCCCCGTAACTATTTCATCCTGGAATATTATTCGCATACTGAAAAAGATGGATTAAAAATGGATGAACCTTTCGATCAATCTGTTTATATTGAAGATACAAAAGTACCAAGAACATATAACAGAAAACAGATCGTCGTTCGGCATTTTGGTCCACGTATAACCTACTCTGATAATAATCTCTGGGGTATTAAATTCTCAAAGATAATTCCAAATTTAGTAAAAAAACGCTTTGACAATTATAATATGTTCAAAAGTACTCATAGAGAAGTGTTTACATCAGAAGCAGATTTTGTGATTGAAACCAATATCAATAATATCGAAATGTATATCTCTGAAACTCTCTACCAGGCAAGATTAAATATTGATTTTGCTTATCGCAAAAAGGATAATGAAAAACCATATGTAATTCATTCCGCAAATGTTGAAAAGGTTCTTTTAAAACAGGACTTTGATACTTTTGCACAAACTATAAATGAGATTATTTTTGAAGAGATCGACAAATTTGCAGCAAAAATTAATATCTATAATACACTTGGTCCGCAAGCTGATTACTCCAAAGAAAAAGTTCCGGTGGATATCGATCCTTCGATGATTGAAATATTAGATTCAGAAGAAGAAAATAGCGGGAAGGGGCTTCTCTTGGTTCCAGCTATAACCAGGACAGAAAATGAACCATATTATAAGATCATTGATAAATATGGCTATGAACAAGCAGCTAAAATGGGTGAGGCATTTCCTTTGATGGAAGGTACCTATTCTATTAAATATGGATCAGGAAATCAAGTTCAGCAAATAATAAAGAAGAACATCCAAATTCATCCACGTTATAAAACAATTGTTCAACCTGATTGGGGTTGTTTAATAGTTGAGATCATGGATGAAAGTAGAAATTATTCTAAAGTAATTTATGAGGTATTCTCCTTAGGAAATGCTGAAAGTTATGGTAGTGAATTTCCTTCTGAAGTAGAGCTTGGTGAGCAGGAAAATGTCTGGGTACTAACTCCGGGATATTATAAGATCACATTAAATAATGAGCCATTTAATACTTATACTGATTTCACAACAATTCACATCGAAGAGGGCAGCGTTCAAAAACTTACAATAGTTATGCGAACAGATGAAGATGGGAATCCCACTCATATGGCTGGAGCAGGAATTCTAGAAGAGAGTTTTCTGGAAGCGTCTTTAGAACCTTTGAAATTTTCAAGTGCAATTCATATAAATGGTAATATGAATAGTGATAATGAATTGGATGAAGATAATCCTGAAGTTACGATAACAATGAATTCACAATTAGAAAATTATTTAATTTATGATAAAGATCCTCTTTATTATAAAATGAAAAGTATAATTGAACTGGGAATCTCAAAATCTTCTGATACTGATTTCAGACTAGCTGCTGATGATTTTGATCTCAAAAATACCGGGATTTACTACTTCGTAAAAAATATAGGATTTTATGGTAGATTTGATGTTAATACTCACTTTTTTGATGAAAAACAGTATGATTCAAAAAAGTTTTATTATCAGAAATTTGATGAAAATGGTGATGCCTTGGGTGATAGTGTGTTTGCAGATTATATTAAAACAAAAACTCCATTTTTCCCAGTTGCCTTAAAAGAGGGAATAGGAATAAATTATAGGATATTAAATTTTTCCAGGGCTAATTTAAATTTCAGAGCTGGTTTTGGTGTGAGACAATTTTTTAATAATAATGTTTTTGTTTATGCTCCTGCCGATACATATTATGATGGCAATAATATACAACATAGAAAATATTATGAACTATCTTCTACTCATACAACTGGAACTGAGCTTTCACTTGTAGGGAATTTCCAACTTCCATTTAATTTAACTTATGCCTCAGATGCAGATTTCTACTTCCCCTTTGATGAAGTGGGTGAGTACACATTTGAGTGGGAAAACTCTTTTAAACTGAATCTATTCAAGCACATCTCACTTGATTATAAGTTTAACCTGGAAAAATTAGGAAAAGATTCTGGAATTGATTATCTGATTCAAGAACACAGTATATTTTTAAGAGTAACTTATTTCTTGAGATAATATGGAAATTAGAGCTAGAACCCTATTTCTTGAGGGAGAACTGACAAAATTAACTGTACCAGCTTTACTTGATAAGTTTTCCAAATATCTTGAAAACTCAATTGAGACAATTGATCTGATGAATGTAACTAAGATAGATAGTGCCGGTATTGCTTTTATCGATGAAATTATATCACAACTGAAATTTGATCCGGAAAAATCATTAACCATGAATAAAATAGTGCAGAAAGCTTATTCTACGTTTACATCGGTAAATATCAAATCTGTTAGTCCAATTATTAGATTAGATTTCTTTACAAAGCTGGGAACAGGATTCTTTGATTTTACAAAATCAATAAGTAATGGTATAATATTAATTGCAGATATATTTTTCTGGTCATTTGTAGGGATTTTTAATAAAAAAGGACAACGTAAAGGTTCTGTCATTCAGCAAGCTTTGTTTATAGGAGTAGATGCGCTTGGGATCATAGCCTTACTTTCGATGATACTTGGACTTATCCTGGCATTGCAATCTGCTGCACAATTGCGTCAATTTGGAGCAAATATTTTTGTTGCTGATCTTATGGGTATATCCATGGTTACGGAAATGGGACCGATCCTTACCGCTATAATTCTTGCCGGAAGGAGCGGCTCTTCAATTGCTTCTGAGATAGCTACAATGCAGGTTACTGAAGAGATTGATGCTTTAAAAATGATGGCAATAAATCCAATAAGGTATATTGTTGTTCCCAAATTCCACGCAATTACGATCTGCATTCCGCTTTTAGTTACGGCATCTACTTTGATAGGGATATTTGGCGGTTTGATAATAGCAGTAACTTATCTTGATCTTAGTCCTACGGTTTTCATTAACAGAATTTTTGAGATCCTTACACTTAGAGATGCTCTCATTGGATTGGGAAAAAGTTATTTCTTTGCCTGGGTTATTGTTATTATTGGAAGTTATTATGGATTTAATGTTAAAGGTGGAGCAGAGGGTGTAGGAAAAGTAACTACACAGGCAGTTGTAGCATCAATTTTCTGGGTGATTATACTAGATGCGATCAATAGCTTGATCTTCTATTTTTAAATATGAAAGAACCAATTATCTCAGTTAAGAACCTTGTAGCTAAATATGGTGATGAAACTATATTAAATGACATTTCAGTAGATATCTTTCCTCAGGAAATTACCGTAATATTGGGTGGGAGCGGCTGTGGAAAAACTACTCTTATAAAGAATATTCTCAAGCTTTACCAGCCATTTTCCGGCTCAGTTAAGATCTTTAATAAAGAAGTTACTTCAATTGAAGAACAGGAATTTGATAAAATATTAAGCAAAATTGGAATGCTGTTCCAAAATGGTGCATTGCTTAATTCGCTTAGTGTCTTTGATAACGTTGCAATTCCTTTAGAACAGCATACAGACCTTTCAAAAAACGTAATTGAGAAAATGATAAAAGTAAAATTAGACCTGGTTAATTTGAGCCATGCAATAAAAATGGTCCCGGCAGAGCTTTCTGGAGGTATGAAAAAAAGAGTTGCTCTTGCCAGAGCAATTGCACTTGATCCGGATATCCTTATCTGTGATGAACCTTCTGCAGGTCTTGATCCGTTAACAAGTGCTTCTTTAGATGAATTGATACTAAAATTAAAAGATCTTCTTAATATGTCAATCGTGATTGTAACTCATGAACTTGCCAGTATACATCGAATTGCCGATAGGATCATCTTTTTAGATAATGGAAAAGTATTATTCAGCGGAACTCTAAATGAAGCAAAGCACACTGAAATACCTGAAATAAAAACGTTTTTCGAAGTAGGTAAATTTTAATATTTATGCAAAAAAACAAAAAATTTCTTCTGGATGAAAATTTAGGTAAACTTGCAAAATGGTTGAGAATACTGGGCTATGATTCAGCAGTTTATAAGTGTATAAGTTCAAAAAAGAAAATATATCTGTGTGAGAAAGAACACAGAATATTTTTAACTAGAAGTAAAAAGATCGCATCTAGAAAAGAGCAATTCCTCAGAATTCTTATTAAATCTGAAAAAAGTGATGAACAGATCATGGAGTTGTTAAATATAATAAAACTGGATAATGAGTTAATATTCACAAGATGTACAAAGTGTAATTACATTTTAAAAGATATTGATGTAAAAAGTATTGAGAATTTGATACCCCGAGATATCATAGATAATTTCTCAGAGTTTAAAATTTGTCGTAAATGTGGAAGTATTTATTGGCATGGTTCTCATTATGTTGCAATGAAAGACAAACTCAATAATTTATTGACAACATAACTTACTAAAATTTATAAACATTTAACATAAAGTAAATATAAATAAAATTTGTTTAGAAAATTTTGGGGGAAACATGAGAAGATGTACACTGTTTTTATCTATATTGTTGATAACTTGTTTTGCTTTTACTCAAGAACTAGAAACAGAAACATCAATTGAAGATACGTTGGACAATAAAATCCTAATTCTTGAACAACCTGCTAATCTATCAGCTAAGGCCTTGAATGATCATACAATTTCATTACGCTGGCAAAATATGAATAATGATATAACCGGTTTTCTTCTGTTTAGAAAGAAAGTTAATGAAGATTTTATTAAAATTAAAGAATTGGAAAAAAATAAACCTTTTTTTGTTGATGAAGAGTTGAAGTTTAATGTAAATTATTCTTACAAAGTTAAATGTTATGATGAGAATATGGAATCGGAATTCTCTGATGAAATTTCCGTCTCCACTTTTTTCCCAAATCCTTCAAATCTATTTATTAAAACAATAAATGATCAATCCCTGAAACTAAGCTGGCAGGATAACTGTGATTTTGAATCAGGATATATAATTGAACGTAAAGAAATGGATTCAGAATATTCTGAAATTGGGAAAGTTGATGCTGATGAAACTGAATTTGTGGATGAAGGTCTTACAGTTGGAAAAAAATACTACTATCAAGTTATCGCTGAATCTGAATTTAATCGATCTTTACCTTCAGATAAAATTACCGTGGAGACAGAATTTCGGTCTCCTTCCAATTTTAAAGTAAATGCTCTTGATGACCAATCCGTTCGTCTTACTTGGGATGATTTGTATAATTTTGAAAATGGATATAAAATTTATAGAAAAACAGATAACGAAGAATTTATTGAAGTTGCAGATATTGTAGCTGATTCACGTTATTATGTTGATGAAAAACTGATGGATGGCAAGAAATATACTTATAACGTCGTAGCATATTCTAATGTTAATGAATCTAGACCAAGTGTATCTTCCTCAACAGAATTAGTCTTTCCCTCTCCCCAAAAATTATTTATAGATGTTCAAGATGATCATTCAGCGAAATTATACTGGGAAGACAGATCTACATTGGCAAAAGAATATATTCTTGAACGAAAAATAGATGATGGTGAATATGAGATTATTGGTAAATTAGGGATTGAAGAACGTGATTATCTTGATAAAGATATGCAGCTGGGAAATGAATATACTTACCGTATCAAAGCATTATCAAAAGTAAATGAATCAGAATATTCAAATGAAGTTGGAACTAAAACTGATTTTCCAGGACCCGAAAATCTTTATGCGGAAAATGTAGATGATCAATCGCTTAAGCTATATTGGGAAGATAACTGCTCTTTTGAAACCGGATACAAATTGGAAAGAAAAGAGAATAATGGTGATTTCGAAGAGATTGCTGATCTAAAGCCTAATTCTACTTTTTACCTTGATAAAGGACTTTCTTATGGAACTCCATATAATTATAGAGTATTGGCATATACACCTGTTTCTGAATCCGCTTACTCAAATATTCTATCGGCTAAAACTATTTTTCCAGGACCATCTTATCTCTCAGTGTTGGTAATTGATGATCGATCTGTAAAATTAACCTGGAAGGATAATTCCACTTTTAATACAGGATTTATTATAGAAAGAAAATCAGAAGGGAACAAATTTTCCTTAGTTAAGAAACTTCCTGCAACTGCCGATAATTATATTGAAAATGGACTTTCGTATGGCATCCAATATATTTATAGGGTGGCTTCTGTTACAACTTTAAATACTTCTGATTATTCTGATGAGATCATAGTAAGAACAGTTTTCCCTGAACCTTCTTACTTAAGCTCGGAAATTCTTGATGATCGGACTGTTTCACTTTACTGGGAAGATAATTGTGAGTTCGAAACAGGATATAAAATAGAAAGAAAAGTGGAAGATGAAGAATTTAGAACTATGGTTTCACTTCCTGCAAATACAACTTCTTATGTTGATAATAGCCTGAAATTTGAGAAAACATATTATTTTAGAGTGCAGGCGTTAACAGCTGTAAATAAATCTGATTTTTCCAATATTGAATATTTAAATACAATATTTCCATATCCTACAAATCTAAAGGTGGAGATAATTTCAGCAAATAAGATTAAACTCAATTGGGTAGATAATTGCTACTTTGAAAAAGGATACAAAATCGAGAGAAGTAAAAATGGATCCAATTTCGAATTAATAAAACAAACAAAAGCTAATGTAACTGAATTTTTAGATGAAAGATTAAAATATGATAGTAACTATTCATATCGGGTACGAGCATATACAGACCTGAATCTATCACATTATACTAATACAGTAAATTTGTACTATGGACTACTTGTCCCAGAAGATTTTAAAATATCATCAATTGCAGATCGTCAGGTGAAACTAAATTGGACGGATAATAGCAAAATTGAAGATGGCTATAAGATCCAGCGAAGAACGGAAGAGACTAATTTTGAGACAATTGCAACAGTCTCAGAAAATACTATCCGATACATAGATAACGATGTAAAGATACACAAAGAATATTTTTATAGGATTTTTAGTTATATCAATAGAAATGAATCTCCCAAATCAACTGTTTATTCCATCGCTTGTCATTTTGGGAAAAGACGGGTTCCTGAAGATCATCCCACGATCCAGTCAGCAATTGATTTCGCATTATCAGGAGATTTTGTAATCGTACAACCAGGTACCTATCGAGAAAATATCGATTTTGAAGGGAAAAACATAACGGTTTGTTCAAACTTCCTGAATACACAAGACAGATCATATATAACAAACACAATAATTGATGGGAAAAATTCTGAAAGTGCAGTAAATTTCCAAAATGAAGAAACAGCGGCAGCTCAATTGATCGGATTTACCATACAAAATGGTTCTGGAAATGCACATCGCGGTGGTGGAATATTTATTTATAATTCCAGCCCAACGATCAAAAACGTGATAATTAAGGATAATAAAGCTGAAAAATTTGGAGGAGGAATTTATCTTTATAATTCCAATTCTGAAATTAGTAATGTAAAAATCGTGAATAATACATCTCTAGGTTTAAAACAAGGATACGGAGGAGGAATCTATTTAAGCAACTCCGATCCGAAGTTGAGCAATTTGGAAATTATAGATAACAAAGCTAACGAATTTGGCGGTGGCATTTATATTTATAATTCAAATCCGGAACTTTATAGATGTGTAATTGCGGGAAATGAAGTATCCGGCAATGAATATGGTTTTGGCGGAGGTATTTATTCACAGTATTCAACATCCATTTGGAGAAATTTGACAATCTGTGATAATTCAGCCAAATTCGGTGGTGGTATTTATTGTAATAATTTCTCCAATCCTAAAGTATTCAGCTCGATCTTATGGAATAATTCGCCTCAGGAAGTATGTTTCCATAAATTTGGCGATATAAAAATGACTATTAGTTATTCAAATATCATGAATGCTGAAGATGGATTTCTAACAAATAATAATGGTTCATTATTCTTTAAAACAGGAGTGATGAATGAAGATCCAAAATTTAAAGATGTAGAAAATAGAGATTATAATTTGCTGAATGATTCACCTTGTATTGACGCAGGAGATCCATCAGATGAGTTTAAAGATGTTGATGGATCCAGAAGTGATATGGGTGCTTTAAGTGAAAATAAATAAATTAATAAATAATTTCAGGAGGAGTATTACATATGAGTAGAACTAAAGTATTATTAATAATTATTTCGATGGTTGTATTGATAAGCAGCAATGTCTTTGCTCAAATTTTCCAAAGACAAATATTCACCGGAATTCATACTAATGCAACTAAGCTTATCGGTGGTGAAGAAGATGACAGTTCAGTGAGAATATTAGCTGAGTTTAATGGTGGATACTATATCACACGTAAAATTGGTGTCGGTATTGAAGCCGGATATGGTTTTGTTACTGTTCGCGATAAAGATCAACTTATGGAAGTTATGAGTCATATCGTTTCAAAAGAAGAGGCACCATTTAAAACAACCTTTATCCCGATCTCTGTCTTCGGACGTTATAATCTTATCCAGGATCAGAACTGGATCCCATATTTAACAGGTGGAATGGGTATGATGAAATGGAATTGTGAGAATACAGAAGATTTTGTGTCTCATAATGAGTTGAATGTTCCCGTTTCGCATCCTTCTGGTTCTGTATCATTTTCTGGTACTAACTTCATAGCCAATATAGGTGGTGGAATTGAGTGGGAAATTTCTCGTACGGTCGGAATAGATTTTGGAATAAAATATCAAAGATTATTTAATCAGAAAGACGATATGTCTGGTGAATCTACAACAGATCTTAATCGAGGTGATGTGCAGACCGGTAATTTGTCAGCAGGATTTGGAATAACTCTCCGCTTTGGCGGCTGGAGAGATTCCGATGGTGATGAAATTGAAGACAAACTTGATAAGTGTCCCTTTGTACCGGAAGATTTTGATGGTTTTGAAGATGAAGATGGTTGTCCCGAGTATGATAATGATGGTGATGCACTTGTTGATTCAGTAGAAACAAATACCGGAATATTCATTAGTGCCGATAGTACGGGAACTGATCCTAATGTTGCTGATACGGATATGGATGGTATTAACGATTATGAAGAAATTTATACTTATAAAACGAATCCTGTTTCTGTCGATACTGATGCGGATAGTTTAAGTGATGGAGATGAGGTTAATAACTATAATACAGACCCGGCTAATGCTGATACAGATAATGATACACTTAACGACGGTGATGAAGTATTAATTCACATGACTGATCCAAACAATGCTGATACTGATGGGGATGGTTTTATGGATGCAGAGGACAAATGCCCACTAAAACCAGAAACATTCAATGGCTTCCAGGATGATGATGGTTGCCCGGATAAAAAACCTGAGATCATTTTTGAGAAAAAATCACCGATTGTTCTTGAAGGTGTGAATTTTAAAGTTGGAAGCGCCGAACTAAAAAATAATGCGAAGCTTGTATTGGATAAAGTTGTTAGAACTCTTAAGGATTATAATGAGATGCATCTTGAGATCAGCGGACATACTGACAGCAGTGGCTCAAGAGCACTTAATATGAAATTATCACGAAGAAGAGCTGAAGCTGTACGACGTTATTTGATCAATCAAGGCATTAAAGATCACAGATTACGAGCTATAGGTCTAGGTCCTGATCATCCTGTTACTTCCAATAAAACAAAAGAAGGAAGAGCTAAAAATAGACGTATCGAATTCTTTAGAACAAAGTAATTCTTAAGAATTGATAAATGATAGGGACTTGGGTTAATTCCAGGTCCCTTTTTACTTGATATTGAGATATTATGGTAATACTTGACGGTTATTTATATTAGAATGGAAATTAAACAAGGTCATTAAATATAAGGATTATTTTATGAGTAAACTTGGAAATATAAAAATTTATAAGTTAAGAAATCCGATCCGTGAATATTCTTGGGGATCTAAAACTTTTATCTCTAATCTATTGGGAAAGGATGAAAATTCACATGATCCACAAGCAGAAATGTGGATGGGAAGTCATCCACTGGCACCTTCCAGAATAAAGTTAAACAGAAAAGAGATATCATTATCAGCGGTTATTAGTGATGATCCTGTAACTATGCTGGGGAAGAAAATTGCTGAAAAGTATAATAATGAGTTACCTTTTTTGTTTAAAGTTCTGGCAGCAGCAAGTCCACTTTCAATTCAGGCGCACCCCAATAAAACTCAAGCTGAAAAAGGTTTTATGCTTGAGAATAATAAGAATATTAAGTTAGATTCACCACAGAGAACTTATAAAGATAAAAATCATAAACCGGAAATTATCTGTGCCTTAACTCCATTCGAATTAATGTGTGAATTTCAGCCTATAAATAAAATTATTGAAAGACTGGAATATCTAAAATTAGAGGATCTTAAATTATTTATTAGTGAATTAAAGATTGATTCATCAATAAAGAACTTAAAAAAAATATTTACTACAATAATGAATAAGAATGACAGTAATAAAATAAAACAAATTAGTAATTTGATTGGTAAATTTAAAGATTTAAGACCAAGGGACGAACAAGAAGTATTAATATTCAAATGGATAGCAAAACTGGCAGCTATCTATCCAAAGGATATGGGTGTTTACTCCCCGCTATTTTTGAATATTGTTAAATTAAAACCTGCTGAAGCCATTTTTATCAATGCAGGTGTTTTACACTCTTATTTGAGCGGTTGTGGTGTAGAAGTTATGGCAAATTCTGATAATGTGCTTCGTGGTGGACTTACATCAAAAAAAATTGATATTCCTGAACTTCTCAGAATACTCAATTTTGACTATAATGGCTTAAAATGGATCAGTCCTGCCATCAATAACTATGAACAAATTTATAAAACTCCAGCAGTTGAATTTCAACTTTCAAAGATCACCATAAAGGATAAGCAAATATATGAGAATTCAAAGATATTAAGTGCTGAAATAATTCTATTCACAGAAGGTTCAGGTGTGATCAAATGGTCTGACTCATCACTTGAGGTAAAACAGGGAGATTCTGTGTTTATTCCTTTTGCAATAACTAATTATGAAATTGTCGGTAATTTAGAATTTTTTAGAGTGATTGTCCCATAATGAGTATAATATTGTGATAACTTTGCTGGAGGTATAAATGAAACTCAAAGAATTTCTTAAATTATTAAAAACTCCCTTGCTTATTATAGGGATAGTAATAATTATATTATCAATACTATCACATTTTTTTAGCTTTCATTTCATATTGCTCAAAGATAGTGGCTTTCCAGCAAAATTAGTTCATTTCATATTAGGGCAATTCGATTATACTTACACTGTTAATTTTGCTTCATGGTTTATATCTGTTCTCTATTTAATTACCAGTGCTGGCTTCTTTCTCATCGGATTTGCTAAAAACGAAAAAATAATCTTGAATCTGTTGGAACGCTGTTTATTAAAACTATTTGGTATAGTCTTTATTATTATCTCTAGTAATATGATCAAGCTGGATAATCTGGGCAATTCATGGTTGCTTGTCTATTTAATAACTACTCTAGTAGGAGTTGTGAGTTTTGCTTTTATATTTAAAGGATTAATTAAAAATATTAAGAACGTAAAAAAGAGAGGGTTAGCTAGTAATTCTTTTAGGATTGTTATGTTGTTAATATCGGTTTATTTCATCTTTATAATCATTGAAAATTATCAATTTATTTCAGAAAGTTCCCTGGGATCTCTTGTTTATATCATACAGCTAATACAATTAAGTACAATATTCTTAATTTACGATCTCCAACTTAAAATTTCAGATAATTACAATTTATAATTCCAAGTAGATTTAACCTAAAAGTTTTATAGACTTTAATTACTAAGCATTTTTGCAGGGATATTTACGAACAATGCTTCAATTATTTTATTATCTAATATTTCAGGATCACTTGGTTTTAATGATATAAAATATATTGACTCTATTGTAATATAATTGGGTATTTGTATTGTATATTTAGTGTATTGGTTAATTAGTAAAAAAATGGAGAAATAATGAAAAAAAGTATAACTTGTATAATATTAATATTCATAGTTACTTTTCTTGCTGCAAAAACACAACAGCTCAATAATTTTGCAGAACTTATGAATGCCTTAAAAAATGGTGAACAGGTAAGAATGATAGCACATTATGGTGATTGTGAGCTCATCAGTGATAATGAAATCCAGGAAAGATCTCCCAATGCGATCGGTGGAATGAATATTGATGTATTCGAATATTTTGCTCCGATGTCCCTGGGTAATACTGAAGCTTTTGTAGTGTTCTCAGAAACTAAACTTATCAATCTGAGAGGATTTGTTTACAACTATGCTAAAGTTAAGGTAAGTGAAGATAATAAAGTTAAAATAACAGCTCAATATGTAGAACCTGACGAATTCGAAATAGAAATGAACGAGAATTTTTTTAGTACGATGAACAATGGTAATAATGAAGGCGCTGTTTACTTCTATCTGGTAAAATAATAGCAAAATACACTATAAATAGAGTCTTTCGTTATCATAAAATAATTTTATGAGCCTATCTTAACAAATACATTTTTAATTATAAATTTTCTTAGCATAAAACAAAAATTAGTGTATATTATTTCAAATAAATGGAGGAACTATGAAAGAGTTAATTCTAATATCCCTCCTGCTTGTAGGGGTAATGAACATGAATGCAGATGAAAAATATAGAGAATTGAATGACTTGGAAAAATATGTGATCGAGCAAAAAGGTACTGAACAACCTTTTACAGGTATCTATAACGATCATGATGACGAGGGTGTATATAAATGTAGACGTTGTGGAGAACCACTTTTCAAGTCGGATGATAAATTCCATTCTAGTTGCGGCTGGCCCAGTTTTGATGATGCAATAAAAGGTAAAGTTAAAGAACAGCTTGATGCAGATGGACGTAGAACTGAAATTTTATGTGCAAATTGTGATGCTCATTTGGGTCATGTATTTGAGGGTGAAGAATATACGAATAAAAACATCCGTCATTGTGTGAATTCAGTTTCCCTGCAATTTGAACTTCAACAACCTAAACAGGAAAAAGCCTATTTTGCCGGAGGTTGTTTCTGGGGAGTGGAATATCATTTTCAGAAATTGGCAGGAGTTATTTCAACAACTGTTGGTTTTATGGGCGGTGAAGTGGGAAATCCGGGCTACAAAGATGTAGTTGTAGGAGATACCGGTCATGCCGAAACTGCAGAAATCATCTATGACCCCGGTAAGATTAGTTTTGAAGAATTAGCGAAACTGTTCTTTGAAATTCATGATCCAACCCAGGTCAACCGGCAGGGACCGGATATCGGAGATCAGTATAGATCTGCAGTATTTTACACTAATAAAGAGCAACAACGTATTACCAGAGAGCTGATCAAAGAATTAGAAAATAAGGATTATATTATGGCCACAGATCTGGAAAGTGCTACTCATTTTTATCCTGCTGAAAATTATCACCAGGAATACTATGATAAAAAAGGTAGTAAACCATATTGCCATCCTTACACAAAGAGATTTGACTAATAAATTGGGGTGATTTGTAAATCACCCCTGTTATCCCAATAATTATTTATTTAACTTCCTGCATCTGGTGCACTTGCTTCAGCATTATATTCTTAGGCATAAAAGGAATCAATGCTAACATGATGCGCAAAAGAGGTGGAACTCCCGAGATCACATCCATTTTACCTTTAAGCATACCGGTATACCCGTCTAAAGCTACATCATAGGCACTAGCTGTTTTCTGGAACATGGAAGTTTTATCCATTCCCGAAGTAGCCCCGAATCCGGTTGCTGTGGCTCCAGGCATTAGATTTGTTACTGTAATGTTGGTATCACGCAATTCTTCAGAGAGAGCATTACTTAAGAATTGAACGTAGGTCTTGGTTGCATAATAAACTGCTTGCAGAGGACCAGGCATGAAGCTGGCTGTTGATGAAACATTGAGGATTTTTCCTGAGTTTCTTTTTACAAAGTCGTTTAAGAACAGGTGACTTATAGCTGTAAGTGAAGTCATATTGAGGTTTATCATATTAATCTGTTTTTGAAGGTCAATCTCATGGAATTTTCCCAAAAATCCAAATCCGGCGTTGTTAATGAGATAATCTATTTTGATATTTGCCTTTTTCAGTTCATCATAAATTTCCTGAGGAGCATCAAATTTACTAAGATCTTTTATGATGATTTTTACTTCTACTTTAAATTGTTTCTCTATTTCTGATTTTAGAGATTCTAGTTTGTTTTTGCTTCTTGCTACGATTACTAAATCTCCACCTTTTTCAGCGTGAATTTTAGCTAATTCTTTTCCTATACCGGAACTTGCCCCGGTGATAAGTGCTACTTTCTTTTCCATTTTTATTTCTCCATGTCTTAATTAATTCACTTTTTATTTCTAGTATCTTTCATTAAATACTAGGAACAATCTAACTCAATCGACTGATCAACCAACATATATTTTTTATTGCATTAATCATTTTTTTGAGATTAAAAGTTTCGACTCTTATTTGGAATGCAATTATTATGTTTATTGCAAAAAGTGGACAAATTCTTTCAGTAGGTTTTTATGGATTATAAATGATTATTCAATAAATTATTATTGATGTTTTAAATAAGGGGTGATCCATTGTTCATCCTTTCTCTTTTATAATTCCTTCCAGCGATATATTCATTAAAACGAAAAAATAACTTGCATTTATTCAATAAAAATATATATTATACCGAAATATTCATTTTAATGAAAAAGAGGTAGTGATGAATAATAAAGAATTTGGTAGCAAAATCAAGGAACGGCGTAAGATTTTGAAGATCAATCAAGAAGATCTGAGTGAAATTTCGGAAGTAGCATTACATACAATCAGCGATATTGAATCGGGTAAGGGAAACCCTACTTTTCAGGTGATGCATAAAATATGTGATGTTTTAGGCTTGGAACTCGATATTAGAATTAAAGGTGAAGAATAATGAAAGCGAGAGTTTTTTTTAAGCAGCAACTAGCTGGGATTTTGGAAAAAAAGAATTCAGAATATTATTTTAAATATGATGAAGAATATCTCTCTAATTCTAAAACAAAATCTATAAGTCTTTCTTTACCCAAAAACAAGAAGAACTTTCATTCGAAACAGCTCTTTCCATTTTTTCATGGATTATTAACAGAAGGCTTTACAAATAAAATTCAATCCCGTAAACTCAAGATAGATGAGAAAGATTATTTTACAAGGCTTATTAAAACAGCAAATATCGATACAATCGGCTGTGTTAACATTGAGGAGATAGAATGAGTGTTTGCATGGGATGTTTGAAGCAGATAGAGAATGGAACATATTGCAATGTTTGTTTGAGGAAAATGTTTAAGGGGAAATCTCCAACCTTAGATCTAAAAAGATCTGAATTTCAAATTATCCGTTACCAAAAGATCGATCATTTCTCCATTTCTGGAGTGCAAGATAAGATCTCCCTAAAATTATCAGGGAAAAATCTGATCCCCACTACAAGTGAAGGAGAATATATTCTTAAGCCGATTCCTGAAAGCCAGGTTCCGCAATTGCAAAATGATATTTCTGCTAATGAACACCTGACTATGCAGATCGCTAAGCAGATATTTAAGATTCAGACAGCTGAAAATGCTTTGATAGACTTTGCTGATAATGAATCAGCCTACATTACCAGGCGTTTTGATCGAAGAGAAGGGCAAAAAATTCGTCAGGAGGATTTTTGCCAAATTGGTGGAATTTCACCGGAAACAGATGGTCCTAATTTTAAATATGAAACCAGTTATGAAGAGATAGGAAAAATAGTTTTTGATCATTGTGCTGCAGCCAAGATCGAGATTGAAAAGTTGTATAAATTGATATTGTTCAATTACATATTTGGCAATGGTGATGCACATCTTAAAAATTTTTCACTTATCGAGACCATAAATGGTGACTTTGTACTTTCTCCTGCCTATGATCTGCTTAATACAAATATCCATTTTCCAAATGAATCTAGAATGGCTTTGGATCTGTTCAAAGATTTTGAGACGGAACATTATAAAATTAATGCTTTTTACGGGTTTGAAGATTTCATGAAATTGGGTGAGATTTATGGTATTAAATCCACTAGAGTAAAGAAGATGATCTTAGAATTTTCAGCTAAAAGAGAAAAGGTGGAAAAATTGATCTCACAATCCTTTTTAAGCCCAAAATGTAAGGAGAAGTACTTAGGAATCTATTTGGATAGATTGCAGGCGATAACAGATAAACTTCAATGAGATATTCATTAAAATGAATAACAGAATGGATTTGATAATAATTTTATTGCAAACTTCCCCATATATTCATTAAAATGAATATATGGCTATTTGAGCCGTTAAGTAGTTTATAATTAAGTGCTTGATAATCAGAAAAAGGGGTGATTCCTGAATCACCCCTACTTTTTTGTTCATGTAAGTTTTCTACTAATTAAAACGTTGTTACATCCACAAAGTTAAAATCATTGATCAGAAGCGTCGGGACTTTAGCATAATACTCTTGCTGTACACTTGGTCCCATTGCTAGAATTCGTTTGGTTGCATCATGCAGGATCTCGTTCCAGCGGAAATTAGTTACTGATTTCTGAATTTTTCCATCTTCAAAGTAGAGTACTCCATCGCGAGTGAGTCCGGTCCATTCGCCAATCTTGCGATCTATAGGGCGAATATACCAGAAGTTATTTATGATCACACCGCGTTTTACCATCTTCATCATTTCTGCTTCAGATGTATCTCCGCCTTCTACTATTACGTTGTAGGGACGCAGAGCTTTCAGATTTTTCTGCTTGGCATAATATCTGGTTGCACTCATATTCTTGATTACACCATTCACAATCCAATCAATATTTTCTCCCGGTACACCACCATTTAAGAATTTAGCAGCATTCAATTCGGGATCATCCAAACTGGAACGGAAAGTGAACTTATCACCGAAGAACTTCTTGCCGATCTGATCTGTAAAGGGTGTATGTCCTTCATCAGCTGTTCGTCGGTCATATGTCCAGATCAGATATTGCAGCCAGTTAAGAACAGCCGCTGGACGAAGGATCACAGGGATTCTTCCTTTCTCAATTTGTACCGGATTACTAAGGCTGTCGAATTGCGTATTCAGCTGATTAATAAGAGCAGGGAAATCGAGTTTAGCATGATCTTTTACAGATCTGGAGACTTTAGTTTCCACACCTTCTTTTTTCATAGTCATGGAATGCGAAAAAGTGGCTGAATTATCAAAACCTTCGAAACCATTCTTAGTTGTAAGCATGGTGTGATCCAGACACTTTTCTGAAATCCCGGAAAGTTTTGCATTCTTCTTCTTAGCGTTTTCCACACATATTTTAATGTCATCTACAATTTTTTCAACCGAAAGATCAGCAGTATTTTGAGAGTAATTATTAACATCTGGAAGTTTATGAGCTCCTTCACTTGGCATGTTTTCAGGATCAGGCTGATTTAACTTTGCCATACTTTCGGCAGTTTTTATCAGGTATTTGAGTGAAGCTTCATCCAAATTGTTTCCTGAAGCCTGACCATTTTTGGTATCAAAATCGACACCAAGACTTACATTAAGTTTATCACCGGTGATATGTTGTGTTATACCATTTTGAGCAAAACGAGTCAGCAGATCTTCCGAGCCAGTAACACTAAAAGAGAAATCATCAGCTTTCACATTTTTGCGAATGAATTCCGCAGCTTTTTGCATTTCTTGTTTAGTTATCATTGGGAACCTCCTACACGGATATTACGGAAACGGGTTAATGCTCCGCCATGCGTCATCCTACCACGTTGGCCGGGCTGACCCTTGCCACAATTGGTTACACCAAACGTTTGGAAGAATCGCTTATCACAAATGGCATCGACACTGTTCCAAAATTCCGGATTATTGGATTTGTACAAAATCTTTTTAAGCGGTCTTGTTTTCTTACCATTCTTGATTTCCCAGAACATATCTCCGCCAAACTGGAAATTCACACGATGTTGATCTATTGAAAATGAACCACGTCCTTCGATATAAACCCCATCTTTTGTATCTGCGATCAATTCCTGAGGAGTGAGTGGATCTTTGCCTGGTTCAAGATAAAGATTGGGAATTCGGTTGATGGGAAAATCAAAATAATTTGTTGCTCTGTTGCAGCCGCGGCTCATGTCCAAACCAATGAGTGGGGCGGTAGCTCGTGTGTTACCGTATTCATTCAGAATTCCGTCTTTGATGATATACCATTTTTGGTTGGGAACTCCATCATCATCATATCCTGCCGTAGCCAACCCACCTTCCAAAGTATTGTTTGCTACAAAATTCACAATTTTGGAACCATACTGGTAATTACCCAGTTTTTCAGGAGTGGCAAAACTGATGCCGGCAAAATCTGCTTCCCAACCCAGAACACGGTCTAGTTCAGTGGGGTGTCCCACAGATTCATGCATGGTGAGAGCTATATGATTGGGATTGAGCAGTAATGTCCTGCGTTCTTCTGCTCCCAGAGAGCCGGCATGAACTTTCATGATCGCTTCTTCTGCTACCTGCTCAGCCTTATCCATCAGGTTTAAACTTTTTACCCATTCCCAGCCCTTGGCTTGTCCGCCATGACTGAAAGTTCGACTTTGGCTGTCCCCTTCGGCAACAGCAGTTGCTGTAAAAGTAGGCTCAATATAAACTGTGTGAATATCCAATCTGCTGCCAAGTGTGGAAGCAAAAAGTTTTTCATCTTTGCGGCATTCCAGCATAAACATAGCCAGTTTGATCTCTGCGTAATTAAGCATGGTTTTATTAACTTCCATCATCAATTCTACTTTTTCACTGAGTGGAACATCAAACGGATCAAGACAATATGGTGTTTTGTAAGAATCGATGTAACCTCTTTCATGTGCCAAAACCAGACCATCACCATATTTTACACGACCAGATTCTTTAGCGATTGCAAATGCCTTTTTCACGGTGTTGTTCACTGCATCTTGTGTGAATACATTGTTATGAGCAAATCCCCAGGCTTCATTTTTAAGTATTCGAATTGATGATGGAAGTTAATAAAACCATGCTTAATTACGCAGAGATCAAACTGGCTATGTTTATGCTGGAATGCCG
>JAVCCH010000184.1 GCA_030765535.1 Candidatus Tenebribacter davisii | reverse complement strand
TACAGTTAATGATGTAGATCAGAATATCGTCGTAAATGAAATTCTACCGTCTGCTGGTGGCAGTATAACTATCAATGAACTTGAATCAATTGCTTTATCCATCGATGCGTATGATCCCGATGGGAATCCTCTTGTATACAACTGGCAATTAGATGGCACACAAGTTTCCACAACTGATTCTTACAATTTCACAACTGATTATTCATCAGCTGGTTCTTATATTGTAACTCTTGGCGTTACAGATAACTACTCGGACAACTCAATTAATTACACTTGGAATATCACAGTTAATGAAACTGATCAAAACATTATAATTACAGAGATATTACCGTCTACCGGCGGCAGTTTAACAATCAATGAACTTGAATCCATCGCTTTCTCTATTGATGCATACGATCCCGATGGTAATCCCCTGGAGTACAACTGGGAATTAGATGGAACACAGGTTTCTACAACTGACTCTTACAATTTCACAACTGACTATACATCAGCTGGTTCATATATTGTATCACTTGATATTACTGATAATTTCACTGAAAACACAATAAACTACACTTGGAATATTACAGTTAATGATGTAGATCAAAATATTGTCGTAAATGAAATTCTACCGTCTGCCGGCGGCAGTATAACTATCGATGAGCTTGAATCCATCGCTTTCTCTATTGATGCTTATGATCCTGATGGGAATCCTCTGGAATACAACTGGGAGCTGGATGGAACACAGGTTTCCATAAATGCTTCATACACATATATTTCAGATTACACATCAGCAGGATCTCACTTAATAACACTGTTAGTAACTGATAGCTTCTCCGATAACTCTTTAAATTATTCTTGGGATATCACTGTAAATGATGTTGATCAGTATATTGTTGTTGATGATATTCAACCTGCACCGGGAGAAATTGCAATTGATGAAATGGAAACAATTAATTTCTTCATAGATGCTTATGACCCTGATGGTAATACTTTAGAATACAGCTGGAATTTAGATGGGACTCAAGTATCTACAACTGATTCATACGATTTTACTACTGACTATACATCTGCTGGTATATATAGTGTAACCCTTGCCGTTGCTGATAACTTCTCTGATAACTCATTAAATTACATCTGGGATATTACAGTTAATGATGTAGACCAGAATATAGTTATTAATGAGATCCTACCTTCAGCCGGTGGAAATATTACAATTGAAGAACTTGAATCAATCGCTTTCTCTATTGATGCCCACGACCCTGATGGTAATCCTCTGGAGTACAATTGGGAACTGGATGGAACACAAGTTTCCACAACTGATTCTTACAATTTTACAACTGACTATTCATCTGCAGGTTCTTATATTGTAACACTCGAAGTTACAGATAATTACTCAGATAATACAATAAATTACACTTGGGATATTATAGTTAATGATGTTGACCAATATATAATAATTAATGAAATCCTACCTTCAGCCGGTGGTAGTATAACTATCAATGAGCTTGAATCGATTTCATTCTCTATCGATGCTTATGATCCCGATGGTAATCCCCTGGAATACAACTGGGAATTAGATGGAGCTATTGTTTCAAATCAAGATTATTATCAATATATTTCCAATTATAATTCTGCA
This sequence comes from Candidatus Tenebribacter davisii, assembly GCA_030765535.1. Lineage (GTDB taxonomy): Bacteria > Cloacimonadota > Cloacimonadia > Cloacimonadales > TCS61 > Tenebribacter > Tenebribacter davisii. The sequence goes on along the minus strand of JAVCCH010000184.1, from coordinate 22,070 downwards.
GGGTTACATACTATTTCTTTGGAAATAACCGATAACTTTGCATCAGATAATACTCTTATCTATACGTGGAATATAACTGTAACTGATGTTGATAGACCTATTATTGTTAACGAACTAATTCCAGAACCGGGATCAATAACAATGAATGAGGGTGAAACAATTGATTTTTCAATTGATGCCTTAGATCCCGATGGGAATCCTCTGGAATACAGCTGGCAATTAGATGGAACTGAAGTCTCTAATACAATAGGTTATTCATTCATTACGGATTTCAACTCTGCGGGATCATATAACGTAACTCTTAATGTAACAGATAACTTCTTAACTGATAATACAATAAATTATTCATGGGAAATTGTGGTTGAAGATGTTGATCAAGAGATCGTTGTAGATGAAATATTACCAGAACCGGGTAATTTATTCATTCAGGAAAGTGAAAGTATTAATTTCTCCATTGATGCTTACGACCCGGACGGAAATGTGCTTGAGTACAATTGGGAATTAGATGGAACAACTGTTTCTACTACAGATGCATACGAATTTACTACTGACATGAACTCTGCAGGTATATATTTTATGGAACTGTTCGTTACAGACAACTATTCTGATAATGCTTTACAATTTGATTGGAATATTACTGTTCTGGATGGAGGTTCAAATATAATTATAACTAATATTGATCCTGCTCCCGGCGCACTTGAAATATTTGAAAATGATAATATCAATTTTCTGATTGAAGCTTATGCATTTAATGGTGATGATCTAACCTATGACTGGCAACTTGATGGAAGCACAGTATCATCAACCAATACATATCTTTTCACCTCTGATTTTACTTCGGCTGGAGAATATCAACTGTCGCTGGAAGTTGAAGATGAACAATCTGCAGATACTATCCTTAACTTTATTTGGAATATAATAGTGTTTGATTCTGACCAGCAAATTGTGGTCAATGATATTCAGCCAGTACCGGGAAGTGTAACAATAAGCGAAACTGAAACTATAGACTTCTTTATCGATGCATATGATCCTGATGGTAATCCGCTTGAATATTCCTGGAAATTAGATGGTGAAGAAATGTCTACGGTCAATACTTATGAATTCATCACTGATCTAAATTCAGCTGGTCTATATCTTGTTACTTTGGATGTAACCGATAACTTTGGTGAAAATACCTTGTATTACGAATGGAACGTGACTGTCCTGGAAACTGACCAGAGCATAGTGATCAATTCCATACAACCCGAACCTGGTGATGTTACAACTCTTGAAGGAGAAGTGCTTGAATTTTATATCGATGCGTATGATCCTGATGGCAATGAATTAGAATATAATTGGGAATTAGATGGAGCACAAGTCTCCACATCTGCTGCCTATAATTTCCTGCCAGATTACAATGCCGCAGGAATGTATGCAGTTACTCTTAATGTTACAGATAACTTCTTAGCTGATAACAGTGTTGATTTTAGTTGGAACGTTACAGTTATAGATGTTGATCAGGAGATCGTAGTTATTGAATTGATCCCTGCACAGACAACAGTAGCAATTAATGAAGGTGAATCTATAGATTTCTCTATTAGTGCCATTGATCCGGATGGAAATGATCTTACCTATTCTTGGGATCTTGACGGTACACAGGTTAGTACAACTGATTCATATGAATTCGTTGCGGCTACTGGTTCGGCCGGATCATATGTCCTCACACTAATAGTTGATGACAACTATTCAGACAGTTCACTGGAATTCGTTTGGGATATTACAGTCTTAGATCCATCTATCAACATAATAATTAATGAGATCTCCCCTGCTCCTGGAAATCTGACAATATCTGAAACAGAAATAATAGAATTCTTTATAGATGCATATAGCCAAAATGGCGATGATCTTAGTTACAGTTGGATGCTGGATGGTACAGCAGTTTCCACGGAAAACACATATGAATTCACTACAGACTTTAGTTCAACTGGTGAATATGTCATAACAGTACAAATTACAGATACTCTTCCACCGGAAACAACTTTGGAATTTACATGGAATATTACTGTTACAGATACAGATCAACTGATAGTTGTTAATTCGATAGAACCGGAACCAGGACTTGTAACAATGCTGGAAATGGAAACTCTATATTTATCAATAGATGCAGTAGATCCCGATGGAAATGAACTTGAATATCTTTGGGAATTGGATGGCGAGGGAGTTTCCACAACTAATACCTATAATTTCTCACCCGATTGCAATGCTTCAGGTGAATATTTAATTACACTATCCCTTACCGATAATTATTCAGATAATTCATTGGAATTTGAATGGAATGTTATTGTTGAAGATATTAATCCAAATATTAATATTGATTCTATCCAGCCCCCTCCTGGAGAATTTTGTATAACTATAGGGGATAGTGTGAATTTCTTTATAACTGCTGATAATCCTTATGGAGATATTTATTACAGTTGGGTGTTGGATGGCGAAGAAGTCGCTACAGTTTATGAGTATCTATTTAATACTGATGAGCATCCTGTAGGAGATTATTACTTACAGCTGATAATTTCAACAGATGCCATAACCAGAGAGACATTGCATTTTGATTGGGGTGTAAGTGTAATTTATATTGATCAATCACCAATCGCTGATGCAGGTGATGATCAGTATGTAGACTCAGGAGTACAGGTTCAGTTAGATGGTTCGGGTTCTTACGATCCTGAAGGCGAAGATTTAACCTACCATTGGATCGTTCCTGAAGATATCATACTTTCTGATTCTACAGTTGTTAATCCGACCTTCATTGCTCCAGATGTTACTGGTGAAGTTGATTACTTCATCCAGCTTATCGTAAACGATGGAGAAAATAGTTCTGAACCTGACGAAGTGATTATCACAGTTAATGGTGATTCTAATACTGATCCTGGTGTTCTTCCACAAGTTACAGAATTACGTTCAAATTATCCTAACCCGTTTAATCCCATAACTACAATAAAATTTGATGTTCAGGATAATGAAACGGCCAGATTAACTATCTTTAATCTTAAAGGACAGGTTGTTCGAACTGAAACATTTACGTCTGGAACTCATAACTATGTCTGGAATGCACAAAATGTAAGCTCCGGAGTATACTTCTATCAACTTAAGAGTAGTACATATACAAATACCAAAAAAATGATCCTCCTGAAATAGATAGATAGGTTCACTGCAAACAACAACAGCCCCAATTTATTGGGGCTGTTGTTGTAATATCATTTATTAAATTTACTTTAACAATAAACATTTCCTCACGATTGCTGTTGTACTATTAAAAATTAATTTATATAAATAAATTCCTGAACTTGCCTGTTTATTATTTGAATCACTTCCATCCCAAACAACATTATGCTCCCCGGTTGATAATTGTTCATTAAGAAGAGTTTTCACTTTCTGTCCTTTAATATTAAAGATTTCAAGTTAAACTTTCTCAACTTCTGAGAGATTAAAAAATATTGTTGTTGTTGGATTGAAAGGATTGGGAAAATTATATAAATAATTTATAGTGAACGTTAGATCATCAAAAGTACCAACTTGTGGTTCTCCCAATATATTTTCATAAGCTCCCATATCCGGCATTGAACCTTCAGGACTGGGACGTAGATTTCCTTCAATATCAAAATCAGGAGAGTAATACCAGATTTCGTTAATCTCGATCTCATTAATTCCAGCACCTATGCAAAGGCTTGTATCTTGTAGATGATAATCTCCAATGATTGTATTAATAAATAACGGATATACATCAATATTGCCTTCAAGCCAGTTAACCGTACCATTATTATTTGTGTTAATTGCTTCAATACCACCTTCAATATCAGAATTTGCTATTGTAATTGTATTGGGTTGATAAAGATCAAAAAATTTAATCTCTACAGTTCGTTCATTCCACATAATACAATTTATTAAAATCGGATTGGAATTATCCCAACAGCATATTCCACAACTAGAGCCAAAATTATCAGCATTACCTTCTAAAGTAACATTTATCAAAATAGGATTAGAATTTCTACAGTAAATCCCACTAGCGTCCCAACCTGAATTATTTGTTATTGCAACATTCGCTAAAATAGGATTAGAACCATAACAGGTTATACCACCACCTTCAATACCAAAATTATCTGCTATTGTAACATTCTCCAAAATTGGGCTGGAATAATACCCAATGCTAATACCACCACCATGATTAAATGCTGTATTATCTGATATTGTAACATTCTCCAAGATTGGGTTGGAATAATGCACAATGCTAATACCACCACCATAATTAGCTGAATTTCCTGATATTCTAATATTTCCCAAAATAGGATTTGAATAACCATAACAGTGAATTCCACCACCGTGGAAGTTACTGCCATTTGTTATTGAAAAACCTGTTAAAACTGCAGTAGAGTCTTCTCCACTCTCGAATGTAACAACACTGTCAATGCTATCACCATCAATAATTGTCTGTGAAATATACGATGTATCTTGTGTTGTATGAAATAATGAAGCAACTGTAATATTTTTCCCACTGTAGTTAATGTTTTCTACGTATGTTCCTGGAGCAACTAATACTGTATCACCTTGAACACTTAATGTAATACCTTCTTGAATTGTAGAGTAATCTTCAGGAATGTTAATAATTGTTGCTGATAAACTTGCAAAATAAATTAGAAATAATAAAAGAATTGCTGTAACTTTCATTTCTCCTCCCCAAAAAAAATGAATTAGCATACTCAAGTTAATAATAAATTATACTTTTTTGTCAAATCTTACATTATTGCTCCTATGTGATACTATAATAATATGCAATTGCAATTCCAATCTAAATATATCTACTATTCTCATTATTAATTTGCAAATCGAATCCTTTATTAATAGTGCTTGTTTTACTTATATTTTTTATTTTTAAACAGTTATTAGTTGAGGTTAAATAATTATTTTTGCGGAATTGAATAAGCAATTAGTGTTTTCTATTCAGCATTAAGTAGATAATTCTACTCTCAATTATTGCTTTTATAACTAATTCAATTGATTTAAATTCTCAATGGAAGATAATTACCCTTGCTGTAAGTTAATTTTCGAATCTCAATATTCTTCTCATTTGAAATTTGTAATAATAAAGAGTGATAAACTTCAGGGAATTTATCTCCCACGATAATACCTTTTAAGCACATAGCTATATCAATAAAAAAATAATCTTCATTCTCAGAAAGAATTACTATTCTAAATTCAGATTCATCTTTGTAATCTTCATCCTTTGTAAAAAAAAATGTCTTCTGCTCATTTTGAATCTTCTCTTCACAATATTTTTCAACACCCTTTCTATTTAATTTATTGATCTCAATGATTGGGAAATCACTTAAATTAATTATTCTATAATCCATTATATCTTTAAAACTTTTTATCTTTTCTGCAGTTATTGTATCTAATATTTTTTCAAGTTCTTCTTTTGAGAAAACTAAACAGATACCACTATGTTCCTCTCCATATTGTGACCACATTCTTGATTTTTCATAACCACAAATCTTTCTTTTAGCTTCTTCTATTATGTTAAACTCATCATAATAATCAATATTTGAACAAAAACATGCAACTTTGGATTTCTGCAATCTTAAATCATTTAATTTTGTTTGTGCTTCAAATTTCTTTTTTGAATTAAAAGATGCATTACCTCCGATTGCGACTTCATTATAATACCATTCTTTATATTCTTTTGGATCATTAGTTTTATTGATTGGAGATAATCTCAATTTCATTGATGGTATTATATATTCAAAGAGGATACTCTTTTTTGTATAATGAAAAAGAGCATCCTCACTTCTAACATAATCTTCAAATTTCATAAAGATAAACTTTTATATTAAGGATTTATCCTGTTTATCATTCTAGGAAATGGGATAACTTCACGAATATAACGAATACCACTCATCCATTGGATCAATCTTTCCAGTCCGATTCCAAACCCACTGTGCGGAACCGAACCGTATTTTCTAAGGTCAAGGAACCACTGGTAATCTTTCACATCGTATCCTTCTTTCTTAATTCTACCCAGCAGTATATCGTGATCATCTTCACGCTGTGAGCCGCCAATGATCTCTCCAAAACCTTCCGGGGCTATAAGGTCAGCTCCCAACACCAGATCTGGATTATCTTTATCTCGTTTCATATAGAATGACTTTATCTCTTTTGGCCATCTTTCCACAAATACCGGCACATCACTTCCTTCTGTAATCATCTCTTCTTCCGGAGCTCCAAAGTCATCGAGATAGTCGATCTCCACTCCCTTATTTTTAAGCATATCAATAACTTCTCTATGAGTCATTCGCTTAAAGGGAGCATCAGCTTTTTTCAATTGCTCAATATCTCGTTCAAGAATTTCCAACTCCCTTAAATTTCTCTCAATTACAGTACGAATTACATAACGAACGAGTTCTTCCTGAATATTCATATTCTCATCATGTTCCACGAATGCAGCTTCTGCATCCATCATCCAGAACTCAGTAAGGTGTTTTCGAGTTTTCGATTTTTCTGCTCTAAACACAGGACCAAAATCATAAACTTTCCCCAGACTCATTATGCCAGCTTCCAAATAAAGCTGACCGGATTGAGAAAGGAAAGCAGAGCCAAGATCAAAATAGGGAACTTCAAAGAGAGTTGTTGTTCCTTCACTTGCATTGGGAGTAAGAATCGGTGAATCGAATCGATAAAAATCATTTTTATTCAAATACTCACAAATAGCGAAATATACTGTATGACGTATTTTAAGAGCTGCATTCTGTTTTTTTGATCTGAGCCAAAGATGCCTGTGAGAAAGTAGGAAGTCAGCACCATGTTCCTTCTTCCCGATTGGATATTCCACAGAACTACCAATTATTTTGATATCCTTGAGTTGGAATTCATAAACTCCTTCACGTTTAGGATGTTCCTGAGGAATGCCGATCATTTCTACTGATGACTCAAGTGAGATCTGTTTGACTTTTTCAAATTTTTCTTCACCCATATCTGGTTTTGACGCCACTGCCTGAATATCAGAGTAAGCATCACGGAAAATTACGAATCGTAATTTACTACTACTTTTACGGTAATTTCTCACCCAACCGCGCAATATTACTTCTTCACCTATATAATCTTTTATATTTTTTAATGTTACTATTTTCATCTATTTCTCCATGAATTTAATTCTTTTTATTGATTTTTTTTACAATCTCTAGTGCAACTTTTAAGGCACGTGTTCCAGCTTTTCCATCAACTACCGGGTTTATATCTGCTTCAACCGCATGTATGAAAGACTCCAATTCTGTTGTTAAAGCATCTTTCCTGCGATCGGAAGCATTCACCTCCACAATGTCAACTACATCTTCTGTTGCAATGTTGTCGTATTTACCCAACATTATCTTAGGTAAAACTTTATACAAATTTTTAGATTTCTTTACATGTTTCACGCTTTTATCTTGAAAATCAATTGAGAAATAAGCATCTTTCTGGAAAATCCTTAATTGTCTTGATCTTTTTAGTGAAATACGGCTGGCAGTAATATTAGCTACTGCTCCATCCTCAAAATCAAGTCTGGCATTAGCAATATCAATACTTTTAGTCATTACTCCTGCCCCACTTGCACTAATATGTTTAACTTTACTCTTAACAAATGAAAGGATCAGATCAATATCATGGATCATGAGTTCAAGCACAACGGGGATATCAGTACCTCGTGGTGTGAATGGAGCGATACGATGACATTCCATAAAGATCGGTTTTTTTATCTTATCTTCAATTTCCAGGATAACTGGATTGAATCTTTCAATATGCCCAACCTGGATTTTGAGGTTCTTTTCATCAGCTAATTTTATCAGTTCTTCGGCTTGTTCTAATGTTTCTGTTATTGGCTTCTCGATGAAAACGTGTATTCCTTTTTTTAATGCCTTTTCTGCTAGTTCAAAATGTGATATTGTTGTTACAACATTAAATAGTACATCAATTTCAGCCAGAAGTGATTCAAAGCTATCAAATGATTTAGTTTTCAAACGTGATGCTATCTCTTCAGCACGTTTTTTATCTATATCATAAAGTCCGACAAAATCACATTTTGTACTTTCATTTAGTATTCTAGCATGATTTTGACCAAATTGACCAACACCTACAATTCCTACTTTAAACATCTAAACTCCTTAAAATCAAGTAGTTTTAAATTTCGTAGAAAGCGTTTCATGTCAAGCAAAGAAAAATCACAAAAATATGTATCTACGAACCTGTTGGTAATTTTCTGCATTTCAATTATAAAATATTATACATGTACAATAACTCTTCCTTGACACTGCATTCTTCACTTAAATGATTGTATATATAAATTAATTATCGGGAGATAATATGAATAAAGTACTATTATTAATTTTAGACGGATATGGGATCAATGAAGAGGAATATGGAAACGCTATTGCTGCTGCTAATACACCTTATCTTGATAAATTCCGCTCACAGAATCCGCAAAGCAGACTTACAGCCTGCGGGCTTGAGGTAGGATTATTAGATGGAGACATGGGAAATTCTGAAGTTGGACATCTGAATATTGGAGCAGGTCGAATCGTTCACCAGATGAACTCTCTCATAATGAAGAAAATTCAGGATAGATCCTTTTTTGAGAATAAGGAACTTTTACAATCAATATCTCATGTTAAAACTAATAATAGCAAACTTCACATATTTGGCTTATTATCTAATGGGAATGTCCATAGTAACATCAACCATATCTGGGCACTATTACAATTCGCCAAAAAACAAGGTCTACATCAGCTATATTTCCATGCCTTGATGGATGGACGCGATACTTTACCAAACTCAGGAATTGATTTCATAAAAGAGTTTCAGCAGAAAGCAAAAGAGATCGGTATCGGAAAAATAGCTACGGTATCTGGCAGATATTATGCAATGGATAGAGACAATCGCTGGGACAGGGTTGAGAAGGCATACAAGGCAATAGTCCATGGTGAAGGTGAATTATTCTCAGATCCATTAGATGCTGTAAAATTCAGTTATGATAAAGGCATTACAGATGAATTCATTCTCCCAAAAGTTATAATTGAAGATGGGAAACCAATTGCCAAAATAACTGATAATGATTCCATTATCGCTTTTAATTTCCGTGCTGATCGTATGAGACAGGTCACCAGATCCTTGATGATTCCCAATTTTAATGAATTCAATACAGTAAAATTTAATAAACTGAATTATGTGTGTTTCAATGAATACGATAGAAATTTTAATGATTTTGTTTCAGTAGCATTCAAGCTGACAAAAATGAATAATATTTTAGGTGAAGTAGTCTCAGCAAATGGACTTAAACAATTGCGTTTAGCAGAAACAGAAAAATACGCACATGTTACTTTTTTCTTTAATGGCGGAGTAGAGCAGCCATTTAAAGGTGAAGATAGAATACTAGTTAAGTCACCTCGTATTGCTACTTATGATCTTAAACCTGAGATGAGCGCTTACGAAGTTAAAGATAACCTTATCTCATCTCTCAAAAAAAATAAATATTCTCTTATAATAACAAATTTTGCGAATTGCGACATGGTTGGTCATACAGGTATCTTTGATGCTGCGGTAAAAGCCGTAGAAGCTGTAGATAAATGTGTTGGTGAGGTTATTCCGATCGCTAAGAAAAATGGATATAACATCTTACTTACAGCAGATCATGGCAATGCAGATAAAATGCTGGATGAAAATGGAAATATTTTTACTGCTCATAGTTTAAATCAAGTTCCATTTGTCGTTTCCTTACAGAAAAGAACCGCTAAAGTTTCCGGCGGTAAACTTGCTGATATAGCACCAACTATACTAAATATTATGGGAATACCTCAACCGGCTGAAATGACTGGGAAATCATTGATCTAAAGGAGTGTTAAGTATGAAATCTGTTGATAGGATCGATATTAAAAAGAGAAGGTCTATCCCTGCTTCAGCAAAATTAGTATTAATGATGGCTGTAATATTTGGATTGGTTTTGCATACCTTGTGGAAAAAAACACAAGCAGATAATCTGCAAATATCAGATATTCAAGTTTCAAATATAACACGTGTAAGCATGGACATTACTTTTACAATTGCCAGTCGTGCAAGTGTTGAGCTCAATAAAGCTATCATGATAGAGATCTACACTACATCAGGTGAACTGCTTTCCAATAAACTTTCTCATATAAAAATTCCACCTAAAACCAGAAAGAGATATATTAAGGTCCTGCAAAAATTCAATATACCCTTAAATGATCCTGATGATATTGGAGATTTTAAAGTTTATGTATATAAGTAGGAGAACAAAGTGAAAAAAAGTATTCTCTTCTTTCTTTTAACGCTATTATTTAGTTTGAACTATGCAGAAACTATTAATTCTGAACTAATAAACAAGTTAGCTTCTAATAAACAAATACCCAATGATTCTCTCTATACAATATTATCAAATTGGCAGAATTATTCCCAACCGGAAAAAACTGATGTTTTTCTTTTAGAGCACAACCTAATTAATGATACTTTATCCGCTCCTTATGTCGTTTACATTCCCCCGGAATACAATTGTAGTCATAAGACTCCTATCATCATCTACCTGCACGGAGGTGTAAGCACAAAAGGATTTCATGAAACACCGGTAGAATATGCAGAACAGAATTATTTTACTGAATATACCAAAATGAACAACTGGATCGCTGTTTATCCCATGGCAAATAATGATACTGCCTGGTGGAACCTGATGGGCATCAATAATCTTAAAACCCAGATCAGGAAATTAAAATCCCAATATAATATTGATGATAATAGAATTTACATTTCGGGATTTTCCGATGGTGGTTCAGGCTCATTTCATCTTGCTTTAAATGCTCCTGATGATTTTGCTGCAATTTATCCGCTTAATGGAATGATCTCAGTTGGTAGTGCTGTTACACAAATCCCCATATATTTACCCAATTTTAGAAATCGAAGTGTTTATGCCGTAAATACCGATAAAGACGGACTTTATCCTGCTAGTGAAATGAGGAAGATCATTGAGCTTTCCCTGGATGCAGGAGCTGATCTGTTTTATAAAGAATACTGGGGTATCGGTCATGCTTTTGACTATGCTGAAGATGAACTTCCAATCTTATTTGAAAATATGAATTTGAAATCCAGAGATATTTTCAGAACTGAAATTTACTGGGAAACATCTATGCTTGAATATGGTAAATGTGATTGGATACAGATAACCGCGATCGATACTTTGTTAATTCCTGAAGAATGGCAGAAAGAGTATAATATTAAACTTGCTGATGAGAGAGTTTCTTTCGGTTTTTATAATGATCGTGAATATCTTGAGAATGGTACCAGGATAGCTAAGATCGTACCCAGTTCTGCCTCCGATCTAATGGGTCTAAAAGAAAATGATATAATCATAGAAATGGACGACATTAAAGCTGCCAATATTGGAAAATTAATCGAGTTGAGAAGCAAGAAGAAACGAGGTGATAAATTTTCACTTACCGTGTTACGTTCTAATAATAAAATTCATCTTTCAGGTCAATTCCCGGACGTAACTGTTTATGATGCTTTAAACTACTCATTACCTTCCGGCGCTGTATCAGCCGTCTATTTTGGAAATCACTTTAATATTAAAACTTCCAGAGTTGATCAGATAGCTGTTTACATTCATCCGGAAATGATAAACATAGATATCCCTGTTATTGTTACACTAAATGGGAAAGAAGTATATAATAAGATAGTTGAAATCGATCGTGATTTTATGGTTGATAATTTCCTTGAGAATTTTGATAGGAAAGCACTTTGGGTAAATAAAATTGTCTTGGAGATAGATTAATATTTATGAGATACATATTTATATCATTATCACTGATTATTCTTTTTTCAATTTCATGTGATACTACATCATCGGAAGAATTAAATAAAATTGAGATTACAGATATACTTGATTTAATCCAAATTTCTTTTAATATGAATGATATCGATGGAATTATGCAATCTTATCATCAGTATTTTTTTCATAATGGTGATGATTTTGATTTTGAAAGGACCAGGTGGGAGATCAGATTAAATGATAATGATGATTTGCTGTTTGAAGATATTGAAATCACATTGAATGGAAATTTTGCTACAGCTTCATTTATAATGCGTCTGGATGAAACTTCTACAGATGAACCATCTGACGAAAATGGTGATATATCGTATTTTTATCATGACTTCGAAAGCTGGAAGATATGCGGAAAAGATTTTGTCACTGAGCCTTAAACCAAACTGAGAAATACCTGTTTTTTATTTAAGTAATTAACATTCTCTGTCTATAAATTAAGAAAATTAATATCTTGGTTGATACGCTCCACAACCGATGAAGATATTCTCATTGAATTTTTTAAGGTATGTCAGCTTCATCTCAACTTTCTGGTTTTCGTAATTTCTCCAGTAATACTCTACCCATCCATTTTCAGAATTCCGCATTAATTTAAGAAAGTCTTTTACAAAATATTTCCCGGCAGAATCTTTTAAGTCAATAAGGTTCTTCCCGATCAATTCCTTTTCAGCCCCATGGCTTAGAACATTGCCATCCATATCAAAAACAAAGAGATAGAGATCTTTATTTTGGAATTTACCACCCTTATTCCTAAAATCTAAAAACGCCTCTTTAATATCGACTTCTTTCATACGTTCTATTCCTTCTTCAACCATTATTTTTGCTTCCAAAGGAGATCCATATTTTACTCTATCATCTATGGAAGCTAAAGCAGAACCGGAATACCTATTTTGCTCCTGAAGCTTTTCTTTAATCGGTTCATTTAAAATCGGTGTTTCCGCCAATAGGATCAGACTCAATCCAATTGCTAGAAATAAGAAGATCATTTTTTTCATACTCACCCCCTATGTATTTATTAATAAATTAATTGTTAATCAAGCAATTGCGAAAATAAAATAAAAAAAACCGTTCTTCCGAACGGTTTTTCATATTGGTGCAGAAGGCGGGACTCGAACCCGCACACCCGCAATGGGCACAAGATCCTTAGTCTTGCGTGTCTGCCAATTCCACCACTTCTGCTATTTTTTTATTCTGTAGTTTTCTGCTCTTTTGGAGCTTCTACCGGAAGTGCCGGAAGATCTTGTTGTTCTGCAGGCTTCTCTGTTACTTGCTCTTTTTTCATTTTATCAACAGCTTTACTACTAGCTGTAGGGCTTTTACCCTTTAATTGGAAAGCCAGCAAAATACAATTTATTACGAAAAGAAGGGCAAGAATTTGTGTTGCATTCTTCAAGAACTTCGATGCGCCTTGACCGCCAAGAACATTAGATGCTGCTCCACCGACCATACCGTCCAGAGCTCCACCTTTACTTGACTGAGCTAAAATCACCATGATCAAAGCTACTGAAATTACTACATGTATTATCATTAACACTGTATACATTTTATCTCCTAATCACTTACTGCGAAACACTTTTATTTGTGCCCCTTTTTAGTGTCAACTATAAATTGATCACAAATATTATTAATTATCTTATTATTAAAATCCTAATATATTTTTAACATATTCAATTTTCTTTGAAGCTATCTCTCTTGCTTTTTCTGAACCTTCATCTAATACTTTAGCGATATAATCTTTGTTTTCCATCAATTTATTGTATTTTTCACGCATGGGGAAAATCAATTCATTCATCACTTCAAATAGTTCATTTTTAGCATGTCCCCAGCCCATTCCACCGGCAAGATACATTTTTCTTAATGCTTCCTGCTGCTCATCAGTTGCAAATAATTTGTAGAGTGCAAAGACATTACATTTATCCGGATCTTTCACTTCCTCAATAGTTTGAGAATTTGTAACAATTTTCATGATAAGTTTTCTTAACTTTTTGGGAGGGAGAAATAATGGTATAGTATTATTATAACTTTTACTCATTTTTCTTCCATCCATACCTATAATAGTTTGGGTAGACTTCCTGATCAGAGGTTTAGGAATTTTCAGTACATCCTTCTTATAAATATGGTTGATACTCTGAGCAATATCAATTGTCATCTCCAGGTGCTGTGCCTGGTCTTTTCCAACCGGGACGACATCAGAATCAAATAAGAGGATATCAGCTGCCATTAGAACAGGATACGTAAATAAACCCATATTTACACCGTCATCCGGATCTCTATTCAGTTCTTTATTACTCTGCACCATAGCTTTATATGCATGTGCTCTATTCATAAGTCCTTTGGAAGTGAAGGCTAACAATATTGTTGATAGATCAAAGGTTTGCGGCACTTGTGATTGTCTATACACCAAAGCTTTATCAGGATCTAAGCCGCATGCCAGCCAGGTTGCAGCAACTTCATAAGCCAGGTCATTTATCTTCTGCGGATCTTTAATTGAATTCAGTGCATGATAATCGGCTATAAAATAGCGTGCATCATACTCTTTGGTTAATTCTATTGCCGGTTTAATTGCACCAAAATAATTCCCGATATGGGGTGTACCCGTAGGCTTTATCCCGGTAAGTGCAATCCCTTTATTCATCTATCCTCCATTTCATTTAACTATTTTTCCAATCAGGTCATATTCCCAGGCATCGATTACTTCAACTTCTACGATCTCACCAATCATTGCTTTTCCTTCCGTGATGAACACTACTCCATCAATTTCAGGTGAATCAAAATAACTTCTGCCTTCAAAAATGAAATCCTCTTCGCTGCTATCTTTATCAATAATTACTTGTATCTTTTTTCCAACTAAACCTGCAAGTAATTCTTTTGAAATATCTTCCTGGATCTGCATGATCTCATCTTTTCTCTGTTCTGCGATTTCTTCCGGAATTTGAACTTTTAAACTATAAGCCGGTGTATCTTCCTCTCTGGAATAAGCAAAAGCACCCAGTCTTTCAAACTTAGTCTCTTTCACAAAATCTTTCAGTTCCTTGTAATTATCCTCGGTTTCACCCGGATAACCTGTTATGAGAGTCGTTCGCATAACAGCATCAGGGATCTTCGTACGGATCTCCTTGATTATCTCTGAAATTCTCTCACTATTTACTTTCCGGTTCATGCTTTTAAGGATATCATTACTAATGTGCTGTATCGGAATTTCAAAATATTTGCAAACTTTTGGAAGTTCAGCAATTGTATCGATCAATTCTGATGTGATGTGAGCAGGATGAAGGTACAAAATACGTATCCACTCCAGCCCTTTTATGGTATTCAGCTTCTGTAATAATTCTGGTAGTTTCTGTTCACCATAAATATCTACTCCATATTGAGCAGTATCTTGAGCTGTAAGAATTATCTCTTTAACACCATTTTCAACTAAAGATTCTGTTTCTGCCATCAGCTGCTCAATTGGTATACTGATCAATTGACCTCTAATCGCCGGTATCGCACAATATGAACAATGGTTATTGCAGCCATCACTTACACGTAGATAGGCAAAATGCGGCAGAGTAAGCAGTTTTCTTTCTTCGGTAGAACTTATACCAAATACCTTTTTGAACGCTTTAAAATCCTTTAATTGGATCACTTCATCTATTTCAGGAAATGAATTTTTTATATCTTCGAAATATCGTTTTACAAGACAACCCGTAACGATCAATTTTTTACAGATACCATTTTTCTTGTAATCAGCAACTTCTAATATGGTAGAAATCGATTCTTCTTTTGCATCAACAATAAATCCACAAGTATTTACAATGATCACCTCAGCCTGGCTGAGCTCATCAGTATATACATAACCTGCTGATTCGGTGATATGAGCAAAAACTTCACTATCAACCAGATTCTTGGAACATCCTAAACTTATAACAGCATATTTTTTCATTATTTCCTATTACTCATCGCAGATTCGATCTTTTCAATAGAACCTGAGTATTCTGGTCGCATCAGAATGATACGACCTGTTATAACATTATATTAATCCAGCAGGTGTGTGATCACACCAGAGCGAAGTTTTGGTTCGAACCAGGTAGATTTTGGAGGCATAACTTCATCTGCATCAGCAATTGCCATAAGTTGTTCTATAGAAGTCGGGAACATACTGAATGCAACTGCTTCACCTTCATCAACTCTTCTAGATAGTTCTTCCAATCCGCGGATCCCGCCAACAAAATCAATTCTTTTATCCTTTCTTGGATCACCAATTCCTAAAATCGGATGTAATAAATTATTTTGGAGAATTGCAACATCCAAAGATTTTACCGGATCATTTTTATCAAAAGTATCATTTTTAGAAGTTAGTTTATACCAGACTCCATCAAGATACATGCCAAAATCATGTAATTTTTGCGGATGATAACAATCTGATGTTGAATAAACTTTTACATCAAATTTCTTCTCAATTTTACTTAAAAATTTCTCGCTTGAATATCCATGCAGATCTTTAACAACTCTATTATAATCCATTATATAAAGTTGATCATCAGGAAAAATCACTGAGAGAAAATAGTTATATTCTTCTTCTCCTGTATGATCCGAATTCGCTTTTCTTCTGCGCTGCCCCACTTTTGTACCGGAAGCAGATCGATGATGACCATCGGCTACATACAAGCAATCTATATTACTAAATATCGTCTGAATCTTATCAATATCAATTTGTTGATCAATCTTCCAAAAAATATGTTTGATCCCATCTTCAGATTCAAAATCATAAAGCGGATTTTCTTTTATGATCTCACCTACAATTTCATTCATATCTTTACGAGCTCTATAAGTAAGGAAGACAGGTCCTGTATTGGCATTTAAAGTATCAACATGTTTAATTCTATCAGCTTCTTTATCTGCTCTCGTATGCTCATGTTTTTTTATGATGCTGTTTTCATAATCTTCTATGGATGCTCCTGCAACTAGTCCGATCTCATCTACGTTTCCCATTATAAGTCTATATAGATAAAAACAAGGTTTCTCATCCTGGATAAGTACTCCTTCACTTAACATTTTATAAAGATTTTCTCTGCCCTTTTGATATACATCCGCACTGTATAGATCAATATCTTCAGGAAGGTCAACTTCCGGTTTTACAACATGCAGGAAACTATTCGGTTTCCCTTTCACCTGTTCTCTTGCTTCCATAGAATTCAAAACATCATAGGGAGGTGATGCTACTTCTTTTATCTTTTCTGTAGCAGGCCTAACTCCATAAAAAGGTTTGATCTTTGCCATAATCCAACTCCTATTTTTTTATTTATTTTTTAATATTTTTTTCAACTGTCATAAATACTTCGTTGCCATTGATATCCCACTTGATCATACTTTCCTGCTCATTCGGGCATGGATGGAAAGAATCAGAAAGTGTTTCTGCTTTTATATAATCAGCATATTTTAAGAAGACATTTTGAATTTTCTCATTTCCAACATAAAATATCTTTATGCGATCCATGATATCCATGCCTTTATCTTTACGGGTATTCTGGATCTTGGCAACAAGTTCACGTGCTAATCCCTCTTCTAATAATTCTGCATTTAAATTAGTATCCAATGCTACAAATAATTCCTTATTGTAAGATTCAAATACAAATCCTTCTCTATCTTTTATAGATATATTCAGATCTTCCTCGGTTAATTTGAAGGTGCTTCCATCCATATCCAGATAGTATTCCTTATCTTTATGAAGTGATTCTACGATGTGGTTTGAATCCATATTCTCTAAAGCAGAAACTATACGTTTAACATGTTTACCGTATTTTGGTCCCATCACTTTAAAATTAGCTTTGAATTCATAAGAAACAAAATTATCCTGGTCAGCAATATATTTGATCTCCTTAACATTTATCTCTTCTTTTATAAGATCTTCCATCCTGGCAACAAGAGGTTTATATTTTTCCGGAACGTAAAGCACACCAAGTGTCTGTCGGACTTTTATCTGGCAGGAATTTCGAGCAGCTCTTCCTAATGATACTAACTTTATTACAGAATCCATTTCTTCCTCAAGTTTGGAATGTATCACGTTCTTATTCACAGAAGGATAATCATCTAAGTGAACACTTTCATTACCTGTAAGATTTGTGTAGATCTCCTCAGCTAAATATGGTGCAAAAGGAGCCATTAATTTACAGACTTCCACTAGAACATGATACAAAGTAAGATATGCTTCCTTTTTATTATCAGAAAGTTCCATCTCCCAATATCTTCTTCTACAACGTCTTACATACCAGTTACTAAGGTCATCGATCACAAAATCCTGTATTGCACGAACAGTTTTAGTAAGGTTATATTTTTCATTATTAACACTAACAACATCTACTAAATTATTCAGTTTTGAGATGATCCATTTATCTATTTCTATCACCTTTTCTTCATTAAACTCATACTTTGAAGCATCGAAATTATCAATGTTCGCATAGGTAACAAAGAAGGAATATACATTTTTTAAAGTTCCAAAAAATTTATTAACTACTTCAATTACTCCCTGCTCATCAAATTTTGTAGGGATCCAGGGTGGGCTCACTGCTAATAAATACCATCTAATTGCATCTGCACCATAATCCTGCATCAATCTCATGGGATCAACAGAATTGCCCTTGCTTTTACTCATTTTCTGTCCATTCTTATCCAGGATCAGATCATTGACTAAAACATTTTTGTAGGAAGTTTTCCCTGTTAACATTGTAGAAATAGCCAGTAATGAATAGAACCAGCCTCGTGTTTGATCTATACCTTCACTAATGAAATCTGCCGGAAAAAGTTCTTCAAAGAATTTATCTTTATTTTCAAAAGGATAGTGCCATTGTGCAAAAGGCATTGAACCGCTATCGAACCAGCAGTCGATAACTTCGGGAGTTCTTATCATCTTACCGCCGCATTCACATTTAAATTCGATTCCATCCACATAAGGACGATGTAATTCAATATCTTCAGGAACCTCAGAGCCGTCCTTCATTCTCCCTTTTTCGCGTAATTCCTTTATTGAACCGACACTTTCGTGTTTACCACATTTCTCACAAACCCAAACGTTGAGTGGAGTTCCCCAAAATCTATCCCTGGAAATCGCCCAATCTACATTGTTCGACAACCATTCACCAAAACGTTTTTCACCCACAAAATCGGGATACCAGTTGATCTTATTATTATTATCTATCATCTGCTGCTTGTATTTACTTGTTTTAATATACCAGCTTGAGCGAGCATAGTAAATTAGCGGACTATCACAACGCCAGCAGAAAGGATAACTATGGGTAATCTGAATTCTTTTATATAATAATTTCCGATCTTTTAAATTTCGAATAATGCTTTTATCAGCATCTTTTACAAATATTCCAGCCCAATCTGTTATTTCTTCAGTAAATTTTCCGCTTCCGTCTACAGGTTGAATAATTGGAAGTCCGTATTTCTTGCCCAGGTCATTGTCATCCTGTCCAAAAGCTGGAGCAGTATGAACAACACCAGTTCCATCATCCATAGTTACATAATCAGCCAGACCTATATAAAATGCTTTTTCTTTAGGTTTAACAAAAGGAAAGAGTTGTTCGTATTCTGTGTATTCAAGTTCACTTCCCATGTATTCTTCAACGATTTCATAATCATCGTCGATTACTTCTAATCTTGATTTCGCCAGAATAAGATATTCATTCTCCAGCTTGATCTTAACATATTTTGCCTCCGGATGCATTACTAATGCAACATTCGAGATAAGTGTCCATGGCGTTGTTGTCCAAGCCAGGAAATATGTATTCTCATCACCTTTCTTCTTGAATTTAATGAATACTGAAGGATCTTCCGTATCTTTATAACCCTGTGCAACTTCATGACTGGAAAGTGGAGTTCCGCAACTTGGGCAGTAAGGTACTATTTTATGCCCTTTATAGATCAATCCCTTCTTGAAGAAATCGTTTAACAACCACCACACAGTTTCAATATAATTATTTTCCAGTGTTATATATGGATCATCAAGGTTGATCCAGTAACCCATCTCTTTGGTCATTTCACGCCATTCTTTTTCATAGGAGAAAACTGAATTTCGACATTTATTATTGAATTTTTCAAGTCCATATTCTTCGATTTCTTTTTTATCTTTAAGTCCCAGTTGTTTTTCTACTTCTATCTCTACTGGAAGTCCATGTGTATCCCAACCAGCTTTTCTTTTTACCTGAAATCCTTTCATGGTTTTATAGCGGCAGACAGAATCCTTTAAAGTCCTAGCTATAACATGATGAATTCCCGGCATACCATTAGCAGTCGGTGGTCCTTCAAAGAAGACAAATTTTTCTGCATTATCTCTATTCGTTTCACTTTTTGAAGCTATTTTATTTTTAACCCAGTATTCTCTTGTTCTCTTTTCTAATTCCGATGTTTTTTCTCTTACATCAACTTTTTTATACATTTATTCTCCTGGTGTTTCAACTATTAAATTTATCTCTATTCTTCTACTTTTTTATCTTCAAATAATTCTGCATATTGATCTTTCAGCTCCGGAAAATCCTTCACATAATTTTTCCAGGCTTCCATGGCTTTTTCCATATCGACACATTTTGGACATAATACTAAAGTATTTTCCGGTGTAGTGCCAATATAACCGCGGTCATAACAGTTATTACAGTTTTTCTTCTTTCTGTTATGCGCCGCAAACTCCTTAGCTTTATCTAAATGCTTCTCTTCAAGCTTAAACATATTTACCTCAATTTTTTTTTCAAAAAATTTATTATAACTAAATGTGTCAATAATATAAGAGTTAAGATTGTATTGTAAATTAATATTTCTAATAACTATTATAAAAATAAGTACTAATGATTCAACTGTCACACTTAGTAGGAGCAAAGTAACATATCGAAGTGTCGAGTCTACATCTTGGTTACTTTAACTATCCTTCGATACTTGGCTAAAGCCAAACTCAGGATGACAAAGGATGTTATTATTTCTTTAAAATCTAAGGAGTCAATTCGCAGAATTGATCGAAACTTTCGGACGATTAAGGATAAAGAGTCCCTACTTCTCTAAACCAAATAGATCTTCTACATTCTGGCTTATATGAGTAATGCAGTCACGCACACCAAGATTATAGAATTCTGAGGCAAGATTATCAATGATGAAATCAAGGATCAAAATTGAGGCTAGATCACCAATTTCTTCATCTCGTTCTTTTACAAAGAATCTCTTGATCTTCTCCTGCATAAGTTTTCGTTTATCTTTATTAATTTTAAATTTATTCTTTTTAGACATTTATGCTCCTTTAAGCACTTTGAATTTAATTTTTGTATTCTTAATACTCTTCGTTATAAAATACGGCTTGGAGGCAGAGTAACGGTATATTTTATTTTGTAGGGTCAATTCCCCGAATTTACCGAATCATTCAAACAATTAAGGGTAAAGAGTCTCTACTTTTCCAGAATAATTATATTCTCAATATGGAACGTATGTGGAAACATATCAAAAGGCTGCATCTCTTTTGGAATAAAGCCCTTTTCCATAATTAATTTCACATCTCTCACTTGAGTCATCGGATCACAACTGATGTAAATAATTTTCTGGATCTCAGATGGGATATTATCAATTATTTTTTGTTCTAGACCTTTACGGGGCGGATCTAAGATCAAAGTATCAATTTTATTATCTTTTAATACTTTTGGTAACTCAGTTTCAACGTTACCTTTAACAAATTTGCAATTTTCAATTTTATTAAGTTTTACGTTAGTTTTAGCATCCTGCACTGCTTTTGCATTGTTTTCTATGCCAATTACATTTTCAGCTTTATCTGCCAGGAAAAGCCCGATAGAACCCACACCACAATAGGCATCGATCAATCTAGCATCATCTGAGATAGCTTCTTTAGTAAATTCGTACATCTTTTCTGCCAGCTTTGTGTTTACCTGGAAGAATGATCTGTAATTTAATTTGAACTTGATCTTCCCTATCTGCTCATAAATAAAATCTCTGCCGTACAAGATCTTCTCATCTCCACCCAATATAACATTTGTCTTATCCGGATTAATATTTTGAATAATACCCACAATATTTGGATATGCTTCTAACAGTATTCTTTCCAGTTGTTTTGAAAATGGTATTTTACGGTTTCTAGTTACCAGAATTACAATGATCTCATTTGTTTTTTCTGCGTAGCGAATACCTATGTGACGGATATTACCAGAGTGAT
>JAVCCH010000002.1 GCA_030765535.1 Candidatus Tenebribacter davisii | reverse complement strand
GTTTACTACCAGGATTTGAAGCTCCGGTAAAACTATTTTTCGGACTGGCAAACCGCAGTGCTACAATTAGAATTCCAAAATATGCAACCAGCAAAGAGATGAAGAGAATTGAATTCCGAACCGGAGATGGAACTTGCAATTACTATCTTGCCATGAGTGCTTTGTTAATGGCTGGAATTGATGGGATCAAGCATAAAATAATGCCTACAAAAGAGAATGGATACGGACCTTTTGATGATAATGTGTTTACTTGGGATGAAGCGCAACAGGAAAGATTACATTCAATTCCAACTAGCCTGGGAGAAGCTCTGGAAGCATTAAAAGAAGATCATGATTATTTATTGGCTGGCGATGTTTTCAATAAAGAACTGATCGAGAGCTGGATAATAGAAAAAATGAAAGAGGTGGTTGCTGTGAATAACAGACCTCATCCCTTTGAGATGAATTTGTACTATAGCTTATAAAAAAATATAAATATATAATTTGAAAGGCAGGTCGGTTGATCTGCCTTTTTTTATTGACGCATAAATTTTCTTTTTAAATATTCGGATCTGAGTAATTGATATATTTATATAATAAAATGAATTCTGCACTATGAAACTTAATATTCGCCTTGAAAAATTTAAAAGGAGGTAAAATATGAGTGAAAAGAAAAAAACATTAACAACCGCTGCAGGCATTCCGGTACCAGATAATCAAACTTCTCTTACTGCTGGAGAACGGGGACCGGTGTTGCTGCAAGACCATTATCTTCAAGAAAAACTGGCTCATTTCAATCGGGAACGAATTCCAGAAAGAGTAGTACATGCAAAAGCGGCAGGTGCATACGGAACCTTTACAGTAACACATGATATTACTAAATACACGAAAGCCAAAATATTCTCTGAAGTTGGTAAGAAAACCGAGATGTTCGGTCGATTTTCTACGGTAGCAGGTGAGAAAGGCTCAGCAGATACGGTTCGTGATGTTAGAGGATTTGCCTTAAAATTCTACACAGAAGAAGGTAATTGGGATCTGGTCGGGAATAATACTCCGGTCTTCTTTATAAGAGATGCCATAAAATTCCCTGATTTTATTCATACTCAGAAACGTGATCCTCAAACAAATTGTAAGTCAGATATTATGCAATGGGATTTCTGGTCGCAAGTACCGGAATCGCTTCACCAGGTTACAGTGCTCTTCTCTGATCGCGGTATTCCCAAAGGAATTCCTTTCATGAACGGTTACGGGTGTCACACTTTTAGTCTTATAAATGCTGAAAACGAAAGATTCTGGGTTAAATTCCATTTCAAAACACAACAAGGCATTCAGTGTATGTCACCGGCTGAAGCTGCTAAACTAGCAGGTGAAGATCCCGACTATCATACACATCAGCTCTTCAAGACAATTGAACGAGGTGAATATCCCAAATGGAAACTGTCTGTACAGATCATGCCGGAAATAGATGCAGAGCATTATCGTTGGAATCCATTTGATCTTACGAAAGTTTGGCCGCATACGGATTATCCTCTCATTGAAGTTGGTGTAATGGAATTAAATAGAAATCCGGAAAACTATTTTGCCGATGTGGAACAATCTGCTTTTGCTCCTTCCAATGTGATTCCCGGAATATCATTTTCTCCGGATAAAATGCTGCAGGCTCGAATCTTTTCCTATGCGGATGCACATCGCTACAGATTGGGTGTGAATTATGAACGCCTTCCGGTTAATAATCCTCATGCTGCGAAAGTACAGAATAAATATCAACGTGATGGACATATGAGGTTTGATGATAACGGAGGGGCAGGGCCTAATTATGAACCCAATAGTTTCGATGGTCCTGTAGAAGATCATTCCTATAACGAGCCACCACTTAAGATCTCCGGTGATGCAGACCGCTATGAGCAAAAACGGGGTGTAGATGATGACTATATCCAGCCCGGTAACCTGTTCCGGTTAATGACTGAAAAACAACAACAGGAATTGATCGAAA
Organism: Candidatus Tenebribacter davisii; assembly: GCA_030765535.1. Lineage (GTDB taxonomy): Bacteria > Cloacimonadota > Cloacimonadia > Cloacimonadales > TCS61 > Tenebribacter > Tenebribacter davisii. The sequence continues at coordinate 1,701 of JAVCCH010000002.1, read as the reverse complement.
ACATTATCAAACCTCTCAAAAATGTACCAGGAGAGATCCAGGAAAAAATGGTTGCCCATTTCCGAAAAGCAGATAAGAAATATGGTGATGGTATTGCCAGAGGACTTGGTTTGATGCAGTAGTAGAACCTTTCATAACATTCTACCCTGCAATTGCTAATTGATAGAATTTCTGAAAGAAGCGATTGCAGAGTCGATGGAAGAGAAAAATTGACAAGAAGGTATCAGCCCATAGTTTACGTCATAATTTCGCAACACATTTATTGGAACAGGGAGAAGACTTGCGATATATCCAGAAACTATTAAATCATAAAAGTTCGAAAACCACAGAAATTTACACTCACATTACAAAAGAAAGCTTAGGGAAAATAGCAAGTCCCTTAGATAATTTAGATATCGAGGATAAAGATTAAATGTATACAATAACCACAAAAAAAAGTTATTGTATACATTTTTATTGGCGTAGCGTACATATGTTAGCAGCAATCAGTTTTAATTGGAGTAAGTTATGAAATTTAGACTTTTACTAATATATAGTCTTTGTTTACTGTTATTTTCATGTATCGGGGCAGGTGATGAACCTTGGACAGAAACCTTCCTTTCTACAATAGATGCAGATGGTGGTAATCTGCAGCATCTGGTTAAGGATGTTTACGGTAGTCCAAAATTTTCTCATGATGGAGAAAAGATAATAATAGCTAATAATCAGGGCTTCTGGACAGTTAATTCGGATGGAACTGATCTTATCAGTATTCTTGATACTTTAATTGTTTATAATAATTATTATTCTGTTTCACCAGAAGAAGATAATTTCATTTTTTCTAATTCTGGAAATATATATAAATGTAATTATCTTACAAGCCTGACAGAAAAAGTATTTGAATATGAAGAAGATGGTGCTTTGAATCCTTCATACTCACCAGATGGGACTAAAATATTGTTCTCTACTACAAGGTCTCAGGGGGATTCAACCATTGTAAAGTTGTATGTAATGAATGAGGATGGAACAAATCAGGAAATAATATATCAACATATATCAGAATCATCAGGAAGAATTAGGTATTCTTTATATTCTCAAGATATGAATAAAATTTTTTTTCATGTTACAACTGTAGCGGGTTTGTTTATGTGCAATTTAGATGGTTCAGAGCTTGAAATAATATATTCTGATAACATTAGTGATAATCCATTAGTAACAGCTGATAATTTTGTTGTTTTTAGGGGTGGATCTGAAGGTATCATTTCATTTAATTTCATCTCGCATATGATAACTAATCTGGGTAATGGTCAATATCCTGATATTTCCCCTGATGGAACTAATGTCACTTTTTATGATAATGATCTAATGGTTATGAATATTGATGGAACTAATAGATCAATGATTGCAAGCTCCTCGAATATGGTTCAATCATTTTCTGCTGATGGAGAAAGGATAGTATTTTTCGGAGACATAGATCATGGTTCAAAAAGAGAGAAAAATCCACTTGAATAATAGGTGACCGATTTGAAAAAAATTGCTGCTAACACACAGCTCCACAGCCGAGCAAGAAGAGAAAGTGAAAGAGCGTGGCAGCTGCCAAACATTAATCAACATTCCGCTTCGCTCCATGTTGATTAATGCCGTCGTGCCACTAACAGATACTCGCAACAATATCGAAGCGGAATGTCGTTTAACATATACGTCCACGGGAACTCGCAAATT
>JAVCCH010000175.1 GCA_030765535.1 Candidatus Tenebribacter davisii | reverse complement strand
GTAAAGACAGATGAGAATGGAAATGAATTGTGGAATCAATCGTATGGAGGTTCCAATTATGAGAGAGCTTATTCAATTCAACAAACAATTGATAATGGTTATATTGTTGCAGGTGTTACTGATTCATATGGATCAGGTGGAGAGGATTTCTGGATTGTTCGAATTAGTCCTGAAGCAGTTGAAAGTGATAATGAAATGCAAATATTAAAATTCAATTTATCCAATTACCCTAACCCATTCAATCCATCAACTACAATATCTTTCTCAACTCCTGAAGAAGGAATAGTTGAGCTTAGCGTTTGCAATATCAAAGGACAGAAAATAAAATCACTTATAAGCAACCAAATAACTGTAGGAGAGCATTCAATTGATTGGAATGGAAAAGATGATTCAGGGAAGAAAGTAAGCTCAGGTGTTTATTTGTATAAATTAAATGTAAATGGTAAAACTGAAGAAGTCAAGAAATGTTTGCTGTTGAAATAATAGATGCCACTAACAAGCGTGTCAGTTAATTATCACAGCACACGCGAAACATTAGTCGCATTAATTTTGGTTATTGTATAGTAATAACATGAAGACTTAAAGATAATTATTTAATAACTTTCATTAATTTGTTTTTTTACTTTTTATTCGATATTATCCTGAATACTAAATAATTCTGCTACTCCATCCAAAGTTTAAAAGCGGTAACTTTACGCTTACTTACGATCACATCGGAGTGTTCAGGGTCCAAGGTTAATATTAACCTACTTGAAAAGAAAGATTCTATTTTTCTAATCGAGGCAGCAGCTACAATCATCTGACGGCTGATTCTAAAAAAATCCTCCGGATTCAAGCCATTTTCAATATCGTCCAAACTCTGATCTAAAACATAATTATTACCCTTTAGCGTTTGCAGTTTTATAAGTTGATTATCTATGTAAAAGAGTGAAATTTTATCTACCGAGATAGGATGAAGCACAGAGCCAACTTTTACCAGAAAACGCGATTTATAGTGTTGCTGTCTATTTTGTAGACTATTTAGAATATCCATCATTTTTTTATTATCATTTTCACCTTTTAGCAACTCCACCTTGGCAAAACTCTTTTGCAAGCGTGATTCACTTATTGGCTTCAGCAGATAATCTATACTGTTTACTTCGAAAGCTTCCAAAGCGTACTCATCGTAAGCTGTGGTGAAGATAATCGGTTTTTCAATTTTCACTTTTTGAAAAATGTTAAAACTCAATCCATCTGCTAAATGAATATCCATAAAGACTAAATCATACTCGTTATTTTGACCAAACCATTCCACCGCTCGTTTAACAGAATCAAGCACAATCAATATTTCAGCTGCGGGTTGTAAATTTATGATCAGTTTCTCTAACCTTTCTGCTGCCGGTATTTCATCTTCTATTATTATTATTTTCATTGGTTAGTCGATCTCCTTTATAATAGGAACCATAACCCTAAAGCTATTTTCACTAGTTTCAACTTTCAGCTCTATTTCCGTGAAATAGGAAAAACGTTGACGTAGATTATTCAATCCGATCCTGGGTGAATCAATCTCATCTAATTTTGGTTGGTAGTTATTTTCTACAACAATATAGTCGGCATCATTAAAGACCTTTATTCTCAGAGGTTTATCGTTTGATACAACATTGTGCTTCACGCAATTTTCTATGAGCATCTGGATACTTGCCGGCACAACCAGGTTATAATTGATTTCTTGATCTAAATTAAACTCAACCACCAGATTTTTTTTGAAACGATGTGATAAAAGAAAAAGATATGATTCTACAAAACGGATTTCTTCTTTAACTTGAATCAGATCCTTATTCTTAATCTTAAGAATAAAACGATATACTTTGGAAAGTTCCTGCACAAAATCCTGTGCTGATGATTTAGACTCCTCAATAAGAGAAATTAAAGTACTTAGGCTGTTAAAGAGGAAGTGAGGATCAATCTGCTGTTTAAGCGAAATCAGTTCCGCCGTCAGGTTCTCTTTCTGCAGGGCAACCAACTTAAGCCTACTGTGCTCTAGCTCCAGAAGTTGTGACCTGTAATTCTTAATCATATAATATACTAAAGAAATAGCAATAGCGTTAAGTCCCAGTGATATGGGAGATATGAATAATTTTAACCGGAAAAAATGATCTAACATACCCAGGCTCATGATAAAGGTGTTTATGGAGAACCCCAGAAACAGAACGATTTTCGTACCCCTATCAAGATCATGATTACTACGAAGAGCAGTATAAACCTGTATTGTGAGTAGAATATAAAGAGAACCAGCGAGAAGTTTAATCCATTCAAAATTGTTATCAAAGAGAATAGCTGATCCAACTAAAATCATGATAATTAAGCTTAATATTATATTCAAATACTTTTTCTTTATGCGGAAAAAAGAGTTGGTAAAAGTTATAAACAGAACATAAAATAGTAGGATAAATCCAAAAACCGAAATCCTCCTTCCTATAGATGGATCGTTCAGATAAACAGAAAAGGGAGATATCCTCAGATGGAAAATTCCAGCAGCCGAGAGCATAAATCCAAATATAATGAGAGAGAAATCCTTTTTATGCAACATGAAAAAGATCATGATAGAAAGAAAACCGATTATCATTAAATTGGTGGAACTGTAGAAATCAATCTGATCTTTAACAAGTTTATTTTTGTTATATTTTAGAGCCAGTTCTCGAATCTCCTGCTGATTTCCAATTGCCAGTTCATCTATCATAAACCCAAAATGCATGGAGCTTCGCTCGAAGTAAACATAGATAACACTAACATTATCTTCAATTTCGAAAATATAAGGATGAGATCTGTAACTTTTTGCATATAAGGTATTATAATCTCCAGAGAAAGGGTGAAAGACTTCATTATTGTAGATAACCCTGTAGGCAAATCTGGAAGATGGAGTTAAGAGATATTTACCTGCAACATCATCGATATCGAATTCGACCTTCAACCAGTTAATTTCGCGTCTGTTAATAACATCTACCGATTTCCAACCGAAATCAGCGTTAGCATGCTGATCAAAATTAGCCGGCTTGATATCTGGGTTATATGCAACACTAATCTTAGTCGGTTTAATTATGGAATCGTACTCCTTACACCCCACCAGCATAAGTATTACAAAAATCAATATCACTAATTTCTTCATATTTTCTCCGGATTTTGGATTGGGTTAATTATGGCTAGCAAACATCCTAGCTAAATTACATCTTCTTTCCAACCAACCCACTTTTGCAAACCGTTTGCAAAATGTCAATCCAGTAATATTATAATATAAAAAATCAGATAATGCAGAACGGGTGAGGAGGGGGTGTCACTGCAAAATCTGATTATATCATTATGCGTTTTCTAATCTAGCTCCAGCTCTTTTCTATTCTTCAAGGCCTCGGCAAAGGAGATGTGTTGCTTGAATCTACTTAGTTTCAGCTTTCCACCTAAACTATCTACCAATGAGTAGATTACGGGCAATACGAACAGAGTTAGTACCGTGGCAAAAGCCAAACCGAATGCGATCGCTACAGCCATGGGTTTCCAGGATTCTGAAGCTGAAGAGGTAGAGAGTATCATCGGTAGAAAACCGGCGATAGTTGTTGTGGTTGTCATCAGGATAGGACGCAGACGAATAGAACCAGCTTCGATGAGAGAGTTCCAACGATCCATCCCCTCTTCCCTGATTTTGTTCACAAAATCCACCAAAACAAGTGAGTCGTTAACAACAATTCCAGTTAGAGCCACAAAAGCTATCATCGTCATAAGTGAAACAGGCAGTCCTGTAATCCACAAGCCAAACAGCACACCGATAATTCCAAAAGGAATAGCAGTCATCACAATAACCGGTTGAATGTAAGATTTGAACTGAGTTCCTAAAATTGCATAAACAAGCAGAAGGGCAATTAAGAATGAGATACCTAAAGAACTATAAGTTTTTTCCTGCTGCTCAGCTGCTCCACCATATTCTATCTGGTATCCGGCATATTTCTCAGAGATATTATCTAGTAATCCCGGTTCTTTTGATGTACCTTTCAGCATTGCATTCACTTCATTGGAACTTAGTTCATATTGTTTTCCATCAATTGTATAAGATTCAGTAGAACCAGTGATCATAAAGTAACGATCACTATCATAATGTTCAATTTGTGAAAAACCATTGGTTATCTCAATATCACAGATCTCATACAGTGGAATAGCTGCCCCTGAATTTGATACAAGTTTCAGGTATTTTAAATCTTCCAATTGTTCCACCTGGCTATCGTAAGCTTTTAAGGTAATATCTATCTCATCACTACCACTTCCACGATAAGTAGAAATTGTAGTTCCATAAGCTGCTGTACGGATAAGTGATGCTACATCACTTTCAGAAAATCCGTAGAATTTCAGTGCATCATAGTTTGGGATAATTTGAACTTCTTTATCTGTTTCAACTAATGAACTTTCGATATCTGTCAAACCAGCGATATTCTCTAAAATTGTAAGAACATCTGAATTGATATTCTTGAGAACATCCATATCACTACCCAGTATTCTCAATTCAAGATCCTCACCTGTTGGAGGACCGCCACGACCTAAAGTAAAACTATATGAAGTGATTTCTATTTGTTTATCAATAAATTCACGAATAGAATTTTTTATCTCTGTGTCGCTAAAAGTCATATCATCAACTTCGATAAAGTCTATCTTCACTTCGGCATAATTAGATTGGGTTTGAGTTTGATGATTTTCTTGCAACTGACCAACGTTTGTAACGATAGATTCGACATCACTTTTCTGTTCCATATTCAAAATGAAATTTTCTATCTTCGCAGTAACTTCATTGGTTTTTTCCAATTTTGCACCGTTTTCCAGTTTCAAATTCAGAGTAATATTCTGGCTAGCACTCTTGGGAAAAAATTCCATTCTAATCAATCCTGTAGCTACCAACGCTAAGGAAGAGATCAACAATACAACAACACCTAGCATCACAAATCTTCGATGTGATAAAGCCCATTTAATAGCTATCTGATATTTACTAATCAAATACTTAGTAAGTTTATTGGCACCCTTTTTCTCTTTAGGCTTGGTATGTGGATTTTTTCCGGAAAACTCTACCACATGAGAAGGCAAAACCAACAAGCATTCGATAAGAGAAGCTGTAAGTGCGATAGTAACAACAACAGGGAAAAGAGCTAAGAATTTCCCCATATGACCTTCCATTAGAAGCATAGGAATAAAGGCGCATACAGTGGTAAGAACTGCCGCAATTACGGGCCACATAATCTGTTTAATGCCAGCGATGGTAGCATCGTGTACACTAAATCCCTGTTCGATCTTCCGCTGGATATTTTCCAATACAATAATCGCATCATCCACAATCATCCCTAAAACCAGGATCAAGGCGAATAAGCTTAAATTATTTATCGTGATCCCCATTAGGCTCATAACGATGAATGTAAGCAGGAAACTAAAAGGTAGACCCCAGGCTGCAAAGAGTGCATTTTTCCAACCTATAAACATCCATAATACGATGAATACCAAAATAATACCCATAATGGCATTGGAACCTAAAGTGTTCAGACTGTTTTCCACATCTACAGACCCATCATTTCTTATACCGATCTGGATATCTGGAACTTCCTCACCAAATTCTTTGATTAAATCTTCCAGATCATCAACAACCGTTATGATGTTACCTTCCTCTTTCTTATAAATAGTTAAGGTAACGCTTGTATTCATATCCAGCTTACTGATCGTTTCACTCTCTTCTAAAGTATCTTTTACAGTAGCCACATCACTGATCAAAATATTGGAGCCATTGGTATTCACTTTTAAGACAGTATTTTCAATCTCATCAACTGAGTTGTATTCGCCCATACTACGCAAAGTAAGCTCTTCATTATCATAATATACACTTCCACCAGGAACGTTATTGTTTCTACTTGCTACAGCACTTTGCATTGCTGTAAAACTAATACCATAGCTCTCCATTTTCTGGGTATCAGCATCAATCACAATTTCACGTTCACGGGTTCCAGAGATTCCCACTTTAGAAACATTTTCAACTTGCAGAATCTTAGTTTCCAAATTCTCAGCAATTTCTCTTAAGCCATTTTCGGAATAATTTCCGGAAAAGACAATACTGCAAATGGAGCTCATCTCTTTAGTATTAATTCTTGTAACCTCGATATCAGAAGCATCTTCCGGCAAGTCTGTAATTTTGTTCATTTCACGATTAATTACATCTTCGGTATCATCCAGATCGGCATTTTCATCCATGTCTATGCTAACCACAGCTCTACCTTCAGAGGCTGTAGATTCCATAGAATCCACATCATCCAGATCAGCTAATTCTTCTTCAATTTTATCAATGATTTCGGTTTCTATATCTGCTGGGGATACACCGGGATAACTTACCGAGATCACGAATTTTCCCATATCCATTTCCGGTGTCTCTTCTTTGGGTATATTTACTATTGTGTAAATTCCCATCACAAATACAATTACCATAATTATATTGATCAGAACCGGATTCTTTACGCTAAAATTTGCAATAGACATATTATTCTCCTGGCAATGCTACATCGTTTTGTGAAGCAGTGCTTTTTGTTGAAACCAGGCTACCCTCTTTCACCTGATCCATACCTTGGATTATCACGTCATCACCAAACTGTAATCCACTTTGCACTATGCAGGTTTCAGATACTTCTGTAAGAATATCGATCTCTCGCTTGTGAACTAAGTTTTCGGAATCAACTACATATACAACCTTAATACCGTAATAATCTACCACAGAAGATGGATTTACAGTAATCACATCCTCATAATTATTAACCGCGATTTTACCGTTTACCAATTGACCAGAGAGAAGATTTATCTCGTTTTCAGCTTCAATTTCGATCGGGTAATTAAAGTTATCACTACCAGGTTTTAGACCTATTCCTGTAATAACACCCTGGAAAGTTTTATCGGAAAGTGTTGTTGTAAGTTCTACAATACTATTTTTGGTTAGTTTCTGGATAAGAGAAGGACCAGCACCTGTGCGGATCACTACTCTGGAATCATCCACAATATTAGCGATCTCTGTACCCATTGCTATATAATCTCCCAATTTAATTGGAAGTGTAGCGATTTTGCCTGATACAGGAGCTGTGAAGAGAGAATTACTAAGTTGTCGTTCAGCTAATTTCTCATTCGCTTTAGCTCCATCATAAGCTGCTTTTGCAGTTTCGTATGAGCTTTTTGCTAAAATATATTCCACTTCTGAAATAGATTCTGTTTCATATAATTCTTCATTGATCTGGTATTTGATCTTTTCTGACTCATAATTTGCTTTAGCTGCTAAAGTAGAAGCTTTGGCTTGAGTAAGCTGAAGTTCAATATCTTCGTTATCAATTTTAGCGATCTCTTCACCAACCTCTACATAATCACCCAGATTTTTGGAAACTGATACGATTCTTCCACTCACTTCTGCGATGATAGAGATATCTGTGACACCCTCAATCATTCCTGAAATACTCGCATATTCTACTACATCAGCAGGTTCGATTGTTTTTGTTACTACCGAGATCTCACTGGTTTTGTTTGCTGTTGGTCTTTCACCTTTATCAGATTTTCCGTCAACATCACTTCTTCCTTCAGCATCTGTTCTTGCTTCGACATCACTTCTCCCATTAGTATCAGTTTTTCCGTTCCCGGTCTGGTTACTCTCTGCTTTAGCCCCACAGGCAGAAAGAGTGAAAGCTAAGATTAAGGTCAAAGCTATGGTCAAGGTTGAGTTTTTAGTAAAAGTTTTCATTATTTGGCTCCTTTAAAAATTATTGAATTAAGGTTTGAATAATCCACTTCACAGAGTAGTTTATTCAGATTAGATTTATCTCTAAGATAATCGTATATTGAGCTATAGTACTGGCTTTCTGTATTAGAAAGCGAGATTGATGAATTCAAGTAATCGGTACTGGATAATTCTCCCAGTTTGAATTCTGTAGTTGACTGGTTATAAATAGATGTAGCATAGCTTAAAGAGATTTGTGCTGAAACCAGGTTTTTGGCTGAAGTAATAAGCTCTAACCAGGCAGTTTCGCTTTGCAATTGTGTACTGTTCTTGCTGTCTTCCAAATTGTTTTGTGAAGTAAGATAATCATATTTTTTAGAACTATAGTTTAACCCTTGATCAACCAATGGGAAAATAGGAACACTTATACTCAATCCAATAGATTGGGAATCTTCAAAGTCATCTGTCGTTGCATTATCAATCCAGCTTTGTGATGCTGTAAGATCTACAGTAGGCAAGAATGAAGTTTGTGCTAAGCGCAAATATGATTTTGCAGTTTCCACACTGTTTTCACTATTTTTTAAAGTCAGGTTCTGTCCCATCACTGTATCGGATAGTTTTTCATTAATTGCTTCGATTTCAGGAATACTGTATTTAGATAATTCTTCAGCTTCGTCGATAGAGCTGTTAACTGAGATCTCTTCCGGAATCTGATCTTCACTATTCAAGTAGTTATTGAAATCTTTTAAACTAGTTTTGTACTGTTTATCAGCAGAAAAGTATGATACATCACTTTGAGATTTTTCTAATTGGAATTGCATAAAATCTGAACTTGAGATTGCACCTAGTTTATGCTTTATATCAGCTGTTTGTAATTGTATGGTAGCTCTTTCTAAACTCGTCTCAGAAACATCTAAGAGTGCTGCTGCTTCTAAAACTGAGAAATATTTGCTTTCTACATCAGCCAGTAAATTTACTTTAGCACTAGTGAGATTATTCTCTGCAGTATCTTCCTGAGTGTTGGCTATTTTCATTCCATAAAGAATAGTTCCACCCTGAAAAATTGGCTGACGAAGATCTAAAGAGTAATTGGTATTCTCAAAATCAAAATCATCTCCATTGTAATTTCCACTCGCTGTTACAGATGGCAAGATTGCGCTGTACGCCTGGTATTTTGATGCTGTAGCACTTTTCAAATCATTATCACTATTTTGATAGTCAAAATTCTTTTTTAATCCCATCTCCTGAGCTTGCTCAAGATTGATCGCACTGAGTAAGCCGGTAATCAGTACCATAATCAACAAAAATATTTTCTTCATTTTCACTCCTCACTAAATTAATTTCACTTACGAAAATAACATATCCTAAGAAGTGCATTTTGGGTAGCGATTAAGTATGAGCGGGAGAATTTTCGGGTTGAGTGAGTGTAAATGCCATTGGATGAATTAAAAGATTAGTTTTGGGTTGTACTTGACATTGATATTTTAAAAGAAAAATTTGTTAAATACAATAACATGATTTAAGTGTTGATGTAATAGTTAGTGAAGTTCTTACATTGTTCTTTTCTATGAATTATTGAAAAGTGAAACTAATTACATTCGAAATTGTCAGTAATAAAATAGTTTATAGTTTTCTTAGAATTTTTGCGATTGATGCGACTAACAAACAGCTCCACAGCCAAGCAAGAAGAAAAGCAAGGAGAGCGTGGCAGCTGCTAAACATTAATCAACATTCCGCTTCGCTCCATGTTGATTAATGCCGTCGTGCCACTAACAGATACTCGCAACAATATCGAAGCGGAATGTCGTTTAACATATACGTCCACGGGAACTCGCAAATTAGC
>JAVCCH010000061.1 GCA_030765535.1 Candidatus Tenebribacter davisii | reverse complement strand
GGAACTCGCAAATTAGCACCCGTTGACTTTGATTTGCTCGTCTCTTATCATCTCACTTATCGCTGTGGGATTGTGAACAAAACCATGCTCATCGTGTGATGACGTGGCACGACGGCATTATGCCTATTTATCGTAGACAGAAGTATATCTTCTTGACCTAAAGTATTAAGAATCTTTTTTAAATGTAATTGGAGGTAAAAAAAGATGATAAAAAAATATACACAATTGTTATTATACACACTTTATTTACAGTTTCTGACAACTAGAAAAGGAAAATTACTATGAAAAACAAAAAAAACCTTTGGTTGTACTTAAGTATCGTATTTATACTAAGCTATGGATGGCAATATTTAATCTATTTAACAGGGAAAATCGAATCAGTACTATTTCCTTTCACGATGTGGCTTCCCGGTCTTGTCGCAGTGTTTTTTATAATCTTTGCAAAAAATAAAGGTTTTCGAAAAATCGGTTGGGGATTAAAAAGGTGGAGGTACATTTTACCAGCCGTTTTTATTCCGCTTATAGTTTCCCTTGGGCTTGTTTTTTTAATAAAAGAATTAGGTTGGGGCAGTCAAGCAGGGAACCTCTTTGTTTTTAATAACGGAATGTTAGAGAGTTCAAAAATAGGTTTGCTCTTAGGTAACCACAAACAATCAATATTTTTTTTCATCGCAAATATTACTTTTTCACACATTGTATTTCTGATTGGCGGCAGCATTTTAACCTTAGGAGAAGAACTGGGATGGCGTGGATATTTACAAGAAAAATTATTGAGAAAATATGGTTTGATTTGGGGATTTATAGTATTAGGAGCAATATGGGGGTATTGGCATTTACCAATTATTTTAATGGGATACAATTTCCCCAGTCAACCTGTTTTAGGTGCCCTATTGCTTATGCCAATAGCAACAATATTTATTGGTATATTTTTTGGCTGGATTTATTTACGCTCTCAAAGTATCTGGATGCCTGCATTAGCCCATACTTCTTTGAATCTTTTTTCTGGTTTTCTTTATGGAATGACGATGAATTATTTTGAATTATCCCGCCAGTTGGTGTGGATAGCTGCCTGGGGAATAGTTGCAGCTTTTTGTTTGTTCAATCTATATAGAAATAGACCGATATTTTGGCAAGAAACAAATGTAATTACAGATAGCAAAAAATAAATGCCATTAAAACAGGCGTTTATTCAAAACGTTGAAAAGTGATTTACTTAATCTTAAATGTAGTTTCGAAATGATTAATTATTCTCTAAGAAATAGGCATAACACAGCTATCATCGTACTAGTTAGTTGTATTGCCTAGTGTTGAATCATTCTGATTCAACTTGCTGGCGAGTTTGAAAATCAATCGTTTCAGTGGTACGCCGCATAGCTTGGAATATTAGCTGCATTATTAAGCATAGGAGTTTGAGATGAAGAAGTTAATTTATTTTTTCTTTGTATTTGTGGCTTTTAAATTAAATGCAGTTTCTCCATATTCATATTTTTATGCATTCGGTGAGAATAGTGAAATTCTATTAAATTGGAACTACACAGGTGATGAACCTGATTTACTGGGATGCAATCTTTTTAGAAGTGAAGATTATATATCGTTTAATCAAATCAATGATGATCTTATTACATCAAACAATGAAACATTCACTTATTTAGATGAAGAGGAAATAATTGATACAACAATTTACTATTACAAAATAAATTACATATTTCCTGATAGTTTAATAAACAGTCTTGCAATTGGTGCACTGAAAGATATTGCTTTTGAAATCTATTCAGAAGATACTGTTCAAATAACTTGCATTCCCAGACAAACGGGAGAATATGAGTTTAGATTATATCAAGATAGTTGTGTGATGTACATTTATTCATTCGAGGATTCAATAGAGATATATCAGCAACCTGAAAATCAAATTAATTATGAATACAGGTACGAATTCATTAAGATACCTGAATTTACATTTAGTTCATTTTTCTTAACTGAACAATTCCTCTATCCTATAATCAATCCTACCGAAACTCAGGATAATGAAATAATTACAAATTCATCAATTCTTTATCAAAACCACCCAAACCCCTTTAATCCATCTACAACAATTGAATTCTCAATCCAAAATGATTCTAAAGTTGATATATCTATTTTCAATATCAAAGGACAAAAAATCAAAAATCTATCAAGTAATGAGTTTGTTGCAGGTTCTCACTCAATTATTTGGATTGGTGATAATGATAACAATAATCCTGTTAGTTCAGGAATATATTATTATAAATTGAATGTTAATGGTAGAAGTGGAGCAGTAAAAAAATGTATCCTGATGAAGTGAAAGATGCTTGTAACAAACAGCTCCACAGCCAAGTGAGAAGAGAAGCAAGAAGAGCGTGGCAGCTGCAAAACATTAATCAACATTCCGCTTCGCTCCATGTTGATTAATGCCGTCGTGCCACTAACAGATACTCGCAACAATATCGAAGCGGAATGTCGTTTAACATATACGTCCACGGGAACTCGCAAATTAGC
>JAVCCH010000084.1 GCA_030765535.1 Candidatus Tenebribacter davisii | reverse complement strand
GGTATTTGTATTCAGGTCTGTATCTGCCCGGGCTTAACGTGCCTACATTGGGAACCATTGCTGTTATTATTGATACCAGTGGATCTATTTCACAGAAGGAGTTGGATACTTTTGCTTCAGAGCTATTATCAATTCTGACAATTTATCCAGGAACTGAGATCAAGGTGATCTATGTAGATACAAAGGTTGCTGCTACAGAAACTGTTGATATCTATGACTTCCAACTTCATGCCAAAGGTGGTGGCGGTACAGACTTCAAGCCTGGCTTTGAATACATTGAAGAAAAGCAGATCATGCCAACGTGTGCCATTTACTTTACAGATGGATTTTGTAGCTCATTTCCAGAGGCTCCTGATTATCCTACTTTGTGGGTGTTAACAGATACAGTTAACTTCTCTCCACCCTTTGGAGAAGTGATCAATATGGAACAACGGAATTAATACTCCGTTGTTCTTTTTTAGCTATCAGCCGAATTATGTGTTAAAGGGAAACTCACAATTTATTACTCAAATGTAATCAAAGGTTAAAATTATTTCTGACTTGACATCTAACTTCACTCAATACACATAGTAACTATTAAAATAAATCTCCCAACCAGGAGGAATTAATGCCTAAATGTTATCTAATCACTTTTTTACTATTTATATCGATGAGTCTCTCCGCCACCATAATAAACATCCCAGCAGATCAACCAACCATACAGGCTGGTATCAATGCTACAGCGGAAGCAGACACAGTTCTGGTAGCACCGGGAACATACACTGATAACATAAACTACAATGGTAAGAATATCCTGGTAACTTCATGGTATATCACAGCTGCAGATTCTTCTTATATAGACCAAACAATAATTGACGGAGACCAGATAGATAAAGTTGTAACATTTGAAAGCGGTGAAGACAGTACAGCCGTTCTATGTGGCTTCACAATTCAAAATGGTGCAGCAGCAGAGGGTGGTGGTATCTTCTGTGAAGGTTCTTCTCCTATTCTAGATCATCTTTTGATAAAGGATTGCAATGCTACAAGAGGTGGTGCAATCTATTGTAATAATGCATCACCAACTCTTAGCAATTGTTCCTTAACATCTAACACAGCCACATTTGGTGGCAGTATCTACGCAGAGATTTATTCACATCCTGAGTTAATTAACACTATCCTCTGGAACAACACACCACAGGAAGTCTATTTTTCTGATGAAGATTTTCTAATGCTTCAAGAGATACCGGATATGACAACCAACGAAGCCGATAATAATATAGTACAAATAGATCTTAACGAATATATTATCAACAGTGTGCCATTTGAAGATCTTACTATAGATGCAACAGCAGAATTCTCTGCTATTGATGGAGATGTTTTTCTTGATGAAGATCAAAATCTGATAATCAATTTCTTTCCAGTATTAGACCTAGCCTATCATGTAGGAAATGAAGCTATTGTAGACCTTACAATAGAACATGAAGGAATGGTTAGACAGCAAACTTTTGTATGCCAATACCAGCCCGGTGCTGTTGCCTTGCAGGGAATGATATTTGATTTGTATACCGAGGAAGTTGTAACGGGCAGCACAATATCAAGTTCCAATAATATCGGACAAATTCTATTGATTGAAGATCACAGTGAATTTATCTCATTTCATGCAGTAGCCGATACAGCTGCGATAATACATATTACCGGCGAGGATTATTATCCTAGTGATAGGTTAATTGAGTTTAGTGAAGATACTTTGTTAGATTTTACTATCGTTCCTAACTTGTATGATTCTGGTTTAGGTTATGATCCTTACATGGAAGGATATGATACAAGTTTCAGATGGCTAGATTCTAGCACTGTTAGACATATTGCTAATATTAACATTACCATTTGTGATATTGATACCTGGGGACATAACCCTTCCCCTGCAGAAGTTCAACAGGTTGTTGATATTCTAGACTATTATTACGAAGCCACAAGAGGATTAATAACAACACATGAAGATGGAAACACATTAATTACAACTAGCTATGATGAATGTATGGCTAATGGGGGAATTGGTTATCTTGGTTTTAATTGGGATACTTCTATACCCGGATCTGGAGCCAATAGTATTTATTTAGATGGGCATGTTGTTATTGGAGGTAGTGCTTCCTACCAAGATAATATTGGCCAAGGGGTTATTAGTCAGGAGGCTATGCAGATATTGGGTCCTCATGTTGATCAAGATTACATTGAACCAAGTGTGTTCTGTGATGATTGTACTATTGCAGCGTTTCCAACTAGTGCTGATATGGCTTGGTGTGATTGGATGTATTCTAGACAATTAGAAAATTATGGTCCAGATACTGATCCTGGTGCAGAACCAAGTAGGGGATTAAGAAAAAACAACAAGGTTTATGATGAAGTTAAATATTATTATACTGATTATATTAATGGTGAAAAAGTTTATTTGAGTAAGTTGTTAGGTTATTCTCCTATTGATGTTATTGTTAAAAGTGAAGAAGAAATATTAAAACGTGATGATCTTCCACCGGATGCTGTGATAACGAAGAGTTTACCGGACTCAATCATAATTGATGTAACACCTGCAGATTGGTATAAATATAAGATCTCAACTTTTGATTCAGAGATTGCAGGACCACAAAATTTCTCTTACACATTAGATGATGATGCAATAGCCTTTGAATGGGATACTGTTATTAGTGAAGACATTGAGAGTTACAATTTATATATGAGCTGCAATAATGGACCATTTACTCTTTTGACTCAAACAGAAGATACTCAATATGAAAATATTTTAGTAGAATCGGGGATTTATCGTTTTTATATAACATCTGTATTCTCTGATAATACAATTTCTATGATGTCGCAGATAGTGGAGATCCGTCACAAAACAGATGCAGTAGCTCGATTCACACGTTTATGTCCTAAATCCACTCCTAAGCTTTCATACGAAACAGATAGAGAAGATATCAATCTTTCCTGGCAGGTAATGCCTACAGATTATTATGCAAGAGATGGAGAACTATTCTTTATGGAATATTGTTATTCTCTTATATATGCAAGCTACGAAGGAAGTCCTTACCATCACATTGGGAAGGTAGACAGTACAAACTATATGTTTGCAGCTAATCGCCCTGGTACATATACTTTTTATGTTCAGGCAGTTTACAATCAGGACCAGATCACTCCTGAGTCTAATGCTGTATCTACTTATTATGATCTAGAGATCACAGGAACTGAGGAAAAACTTATCCAACTGTATTCCTATGCAAATGAGACTAAGCAAAAAGCAAACCCGGTTAAACCCAAAGATCTCAGCCGTGCAGTTGATCTCAGCTCAATAACCATAAGTTACAGTGACATTCAAGGTGGAGAAGCTGCCATAATTTCCAACGACATGGCAGATGTCTATTGGCAGGAAGGTAATCTGGATGAAGATCCTCTATTTGACACAAGTCATCATCTAACAGAAGGTTCACCTTGCATCGATGCTGGAGATCCAGGTTTCCCACTCGATCCCAACAATACAATAATTGATATGGGAGCTTTATATTATCCGGATCAGGGTATTGTAGTAGATGATATATTTCCTGAACCAGGAGAAATAACAATCAGCGAAGGAGACAGTATTAACTTCTACATCACAGCTTACGATCCTGATAGTGAAGATCTCGAGTATAGTTGGGAACTGGATGGAGAAGTAGCTTCCACAGATAGCATATATCTTTTCCTTACGGATAACAACTCTTCAGGTGAGCTTGAAGTAACCTTGAATGTTACAGATAATTTCACAGCAAGAGAGAGCAGGAACACTCTTAATTTTGCCTGGAACGTAATTGTGGAAGATGTATCATCCACAAACGAAGAAGTACTACCAATTGTAACAGCTATCTATCAGAATGTGCCTAATCCCTTTAATCCGGAGACCACTATTCGCTTTGACCTAAGCAATTCAGTAGATGTGAAACTTGATATATACAATGTAAAGGGTCAGAAGATCAAGACATTGGTCAATACCACACTTGAACCGGGTGTTCATACCTATATCTGGCAAGGTGAAGAAGATAATGGAAGTCCGGTAGCCAGCGGAGTGTATTTCTATAAACTTAAAGCGGGAGAATTCGAGCAAGTTCGCAAGATGATGGTGCTGAAGTAAAAGGAAAAGTTTTTAAAGAGTCAGTAAATATAGTAGCCTTCCGAGAAATTCTTGGAAGGCTTTCGTTATAGTCCAATAAACGTTCGTTTATTAGACTCTTCACACTTAGGCTAAAAAGCACCTATATCTGTCATTTAATAGTATAATAACCCATATATAAATCAAAGTATAATAACTTGAGATAATTGTTGACTTATTAGACTCTCTCTATGTCTACCTGCTGGATGTAGAAATATTTTTTCTTGTTGACTTAATATTTTCTTTTAAGCAAATTTGAAGTTGTATGAACTTTAAAGGAAAACAAGATGCGGGTTGAACAGGGAGAATGTAAAATTAACTATATTAAAGAGAATTAAAATCAACGAAAACCAAAGAGGTATTATGAGTAAAACACTAAGAGTAACAGGCCAAGCAACGACATCAGGAAAACCTGATACATTCGTCATTTCATTTTCATTAGAAATATTAAATGACAATTATTCCATTGCAATCAAGAAACTAAATGAAAAAGTTAATATTCTGCGGAAGGTATTAATTGATAATGAGTTAGATCCATTAATTTTAAAAACATTTTCTTTTTCAATTTATCGAGAAACAAAATGGGATTCTGCTTTAAGTAATGATATATTTATCGGTTATAAAGCATCCCACCGTACAAGAATTGAATTACCAATAGATAAAAAGTTAATGAATAATCTATTAAATGATCTCACATTAAAAGCGAAAGATATAGATTTTAGAGTAAGTTTTATTCTAAAAGACACAAAATCATTTATTGAAAATTTATTGCAAAAAGCCATTGCAAATGCGAAATCTACTGCAAAAGTAATCTCAGACGCATCTGAAGTGAAACTCAAAGAAATAATTAGTATTGATTATTCGTTTAATCAAATTCATTTTATAGAATCTAGTTCAACAATTGAACTAGCAAGTTCGCGTATGCTACAATCGTCTATCGAAATAGAACCAGAAGATGTTAAGGCGGATAAATCTGTTACAATTACTTGGCTAATAGAAAGTTGATTAGTTTAATGCAATAAAGAATGAAACCCCTAACATACGTGTCAGCGGGTTGTTTGGTTTGGTTTGTTGGTTTCTGAATCTTACGATTCAAGGCTTAGTTTGTTTGCATTTAGCGTGATCGTTCCGATCCCGCAGCACACGCCTAGCATTATGCCTATTTGTATTAGTAGAGAGATAAAGTTACTTTAGTAGGATTTGGTACTTTTAAAGTAGTTGAGAGCTGCACGAACTATTGTTTATCCTAAAACAAAAAGAACAATTAAGATCCCTGTTCATAAGGCAGTTGTTTTCATTGCAAGTAAAAGACTTAAAACTAGAATTAAATCCCAATATTTTTTCGACAATCAATAATTTAGTATACCTTTTTTCATCATATTAATAATAGAATTTCCAACAATAGACCACGATCTCTTATGATAGCCGCCCGAGAGTAACATTAATATCGGAGTATTGTTATTTTGAGCAGACTTGAAAACCATCTCATCTCGTGCCAATATCCCTTCTTCAGAAACATATAAACTACCTAATGGATCACCAATATAGATATCTGTTCCAGCATTATAAATAATAAGATCTGGTTTATGCTCATTTATTGCCTTTGGTATCCAATGATCTAATTTTTCTAAGTATAACTTATCTCTTATTCTTCCCTTTATAAGAACTTTATATGAAACAAGATTCTCAGCAAATCTGTCTCTTGGAAAAGCCAATTGATTAAATATATCAAGTATTGCAACTCTTTTATCTTTACCTAATATTACTGAACAGCCATTACCCTGGTGTGCATCCAGATCAATTATTAAAATCTTTAATCCAGGATTCTGTTGCCACATACTCTTTATCGCTATTGGGATATCAGCGAATACACAGAACCCTTCACCATGATCTCTTTTGGCATGATGATAACCTCCAGATAAATTGATTGCCCAACCAAATTTAATTGCTAATTCCGTACCCATAATGGTTCCAGTTGTAGCATATCTCATCGGTTTTAGAATTCCTTGTCGAAGAATAATGTTCGGAACAAATTTAATAATTGGGATCTCAGCTATTTCTGAAACTATTGAAGATCTTGTTAAGGATTTCAAATATTCTTTTGAATGAACTAGAAGTAGCTTCTCCTCAGTTATTCTATCGGGTGAATAAAACTGCTTTTTGGTCAAATTTAATTGTTTCTTTAAATAATTATAGATTTTCTTATATTTCCGTGTATCAAAAGAGTGGAAATTTTTAATACCTAATACAGAAATATTGTATTTCCTTGAGTAAATAATCGGTATTTTTTTATTTTTCTCCATTTATAGTCCTCCTTGAATTTTAAGAGTACTATAAGAATTTTTTAAAATTAATCAAGCTATTATACAGATATTCGTGATTTGCAAAAACCGCTTGACTTTTTCCAATTTTTATGCTATGGAAAGATCATTCGAGTAACTAATTCAATCCAGAAAAAAACATTACTGAAAGAATGCCCAGCGCAGTTGCCAATTACTTAAACTTCCTAAGACTTGCTGATAAAGTGTTTATACCACAATATGGAATTAAGGAAGATGAAACTGCTTATCTTGAATTTGTAAATTTGCTTGGATCTGAAAATGTTATAAAAGTTACTCATTATATAAGTAAATTAGCAGATCTGAGTGGAGTCTTAAATTGTATGTCGTGGGTAGCTTTTAATATAAGGAGAAACAATGAAGATTAAAGAGATAAAGAGGTTATCTGCAAAGTTTGTTGTCTGGTCATTGGATGTAACAAGAGGTGAGATAACTTTCCCAGATGGAAGAAGAAAAGTAGATTTCTGCAGAGAAGCAAAAATACTCTGCACACTTCATTGGAATATTCCTGATTCTTTAGATCAAGCATTGGGAATATTAACACAGTTAGAATGGTTTTTGTCGCTTAGCGATAAGGGATCGAAATTCGATGACATTACTTTGCCATATGAAATGGCTGTAGATGAATATTATTACAAGGACGAAGATGATAATTTTATTGATGCTGAATTCGCTTCTGAGAAGTTTATTAACACAAATGAAGATAGTTTGTCCTATATCAATTCATGCTATGGCATTGGTGATCTCATACTATTGAAGAATAACGATGAAGAACTTCATTTGGGAAACAATGACAAAATTTTCTTAAAGGAATTTAAAGAAATTCTTATAGATCATGAGGACAAATTTCTACAAATCAAGAAAGTCCTTGAATTCAAAGAAGAACCTGTAGTTACCAAAAGATCAAATGATATTAAGGATGATCTAATACCATTCTAAAAAAAAGTAAATCATTTCATTTATCGTTTGAGTATTTTTAAAAAGTACTTATAATCACTTTTGGAGGTGGTTATGAGTATGAAAGATATTTTCCCTGAGTTTTATTTAGATTATCCTGATTTACATAAAGCAGTTACTGACGATAAATTTAGCAAAGTAATTAATCTTGTATTTTCAGGTAGTGATCCAAATGAACTAAATGATATAAGCCAAACACCTTTAATGCTTGCTGAACAATTTACAATGGCAAAATTTCTTATAGAGTATGGAGCTGATGTTAACGCAAT
>JAVCCH010000149.1 GCA_030765535.1 Candidatus Tenebribacter davisii | reverse complement strand
TATTAGTTTTTCATAATCATCCTTGTCCGCAGAATTTAAGTGAGTATGAACTAAGCAAGCCCAGTAGACAAGATTTCGAAGCAGCAAATGCAAGATTCGAAATTTTATCAAAGAAGGATTTAAACTACATCGAATTTATTTGCGTGAAAGATAAGTATTACCCATACTATGTAAAGATATGTAAAAAACAATATCCAAAAGCTCATATTAGGGATGAAATATTGAAATTAAATGGACAATCAAAATATGAAAACTTAAAATTACACTGTAAAAGAGTTTTTCTACCAAAGACAGCAACAGGCTTTGATTTATATTAAATATTATAGCTAGGAGGCTAATATGAAAGATATTTTCCCAATAACAAATGGTAACAAAGCTGATAATGAAATAGAGAAAAAAGAAAGGATTAACTCCTTCAGAGAAAAGCTCAATAAAAAGGAATCCGAAAGGAGAAAAACACTTACTGATGAAGAGATTTCTGCTTTGGAAGAAGAGGAAGAGGAAGAGGAAGAAGCATTTACCTTAGACTATTTAAAAGAACTTATTAATGCAGGGATGACAGAAGCAGCATTTGAATATTTAGAAGAAGGAGTTATAGCAGGGTTTGACTTTGTTGATGGATTTGATGATATTGACGTTTTTAAAGCAATAAAAGCTCAGATATCATACTCTCAAGAAAATGAAGTTGAGTATATGGATGAAGATGAAGATGTATATGATTTTATGTATAGATTTTTTGGAGGCGCAACGATGGTTCATTTGGAGGCTTGGGATATAGATATAGAATTTTCTAAAGCATTTCGCAGATATATTGAACGTCAAATTATGGAAGACAAAAAAGAAATTAGAAAAGAAAAAATTAATCAAGCAAAACTTGATGAAAAGAAAAGGATATTATCTAATTTGTCTCACCATATTAAGAATATGATCGGTACGATCATCGATCCGCTAGAAAATATGAAAAGCAGCAATGAGTTACAGCCAGTGGCAATCGAAAATGCTATTCGTGGGGCAAATCTGGTGCGAAGTCTTGTGAATGCTATGAACCAGAGCCTCAAAGGCTCCATTCAAGATTTCCAATATGACATCAAGGAAGCTGATTACAATAATTCTACTTCACTTTATCAGATGTTTATTGATTCTTTGAAATATTCTATTAGCTCCATGTTTGATGGAAAATACTTTGAAAAATTTATGAGAAATTATTTTCCTACTAAATCAATCTTTCTTAATGCCAAAAATAAATGGAATGAAATTTCTCAGTCTTCAGATTTGCAGGCAATCGTATTATTCATGGATACTTTTATGCTGCAAACAGAATTCAATTTTGAGCAATCTAAAGATTTTGTGATTGGAAATTATAAGGGTTCTTCACTCAAATTGCTCATTCTCATCCAGGAAATGATTTTCAACGCTGTTAAATATTCATCTTTCGTACCCCAACAAGAGCGTTTCCTGAAAATAGTATTTAATTATGATGCAGATCATGTTTCTTTCATAGTGTCTAATAAATATCAACCTCAAAACAAAGTAAAATCCAGCGGATTGGGACATGAGATCATCAATAATTTCTCAAAACTCTTAGAGACAAAACCTTTAACTAAAGAAGACGATGAAATATTTTCGGTAGAAGTAAAATTCAAAAATTTATGGGAGGTGTAATTTGAAAATTCTATATGTGGAAGACGAACTGACGAAAAATATTCCCAAAATCATCAGGTTATTTGAAAAATATCTTGGTGGAAATAGAGTTGAGCAATTAGAAAAATTAGAAAATGATATAAGTGGTTACGGTGCTGGTCCTCAAGAAGTTAAACAGATTGTCGAATCTTGTGGAATTATCGATATTGAATATACATTTTCTGGAGGTTTAGCAAAGATAGTAAAAAGTCACCAGCAATATTCCATTTTCATAATCGACAGAAATTTATCTGAGATCGAGTACGATCTTGTCGATATTCAAAAAATAGATCAAAAATACAATGAAGATTTCTATAATCAATTCTTTGAGAGGGAGGGTGATTACTTTCTGGAGCTTTTAATCACTCAAAAAATGGATGTTATTAATAAGTTCTATTTCCTTACAGCTAATTCACGAGACGATCTGCGTAATGCTGAGAAACTGAAAGATCATCTTGATTTCGGCAGGTTTAAGGCTGGTAACCTTATTGATAAATCTGATACTGATGAAATGAAGAAATTGAAAATGAGAATTGAGAATGATGAAAGGCTACAAATCCTGAAAGACAATTTGAGTTATGTAAATATTCTGAAAAAGATCAATCCGCAATTATCACATAATTTTCTGGATTTGATTTCTAACAAGGACGATACAAATCAGAATAGCATCAGAAAGAATTTAACGACTATTCGCAATCTATTCTCAGATAATATTTTAGTTGAAATCGCCAAACAAAAGAATGCACCGGAATATTGTTGGAACCATAATAAGAAAGATCAAATAGTAATGCGTGCAGTAATAAGTTGGATTTGCGAATTCAACAGAGAAACCAGAAAAATAAATTACAGATTCAACTCAAATAGCATAATAAAAAACTTTCTTTATGATATTCAGGAAATTGCCAGTGATTTTGGTGTTCACAAAAAAGATAATAAAGAAGATAAAACTCAACCAACTTCAGATACTGTTAATGCGTTGATTTTTGCTTTGAAAGACATCATTGTCTGGTTTGATTCTATATCAGGTTAAAGTAATAACTAATATTTCCGACTTGTCGTAAATGTCATAAATACAATAGCTTATATCCTTAATGCGAAATTCACTACATTCTATAACTGAATGATATATGAGCAGATAGATGATCATGCTATTTTCCTTATTGGTGATTTAACTACTTCAAGGATTTTTATCTGGTTAGTGCTTATATCAAAAGTAAAATAAGGGGTATATATATTTGAAAAAGGGCGAAAAATGTAGCAGGTATAGGTTAAGGCTATAATTATTAGATAAATAGACTGCTACATTATTGCTACAATTTGCTACATAACTGTATAGTCTAATATTATATAGTTTTATGGTTAATTAAATCATAAATATGAACAGATAGGTGTGAGGAAATAGCAGAAATAAGAGAATTTCATCCGAAAACGATCATGTTTTAGCTGTTTTAGTGGGAAAAAGGCTTTTATGGTAATAAGGTATCTGAATCAGCTAAAGAGACAAAAAGGGAGATTTTTAACCGCGGAAGGCGCGGAACACGCGGACAAATGTAATGTAAGAGTCTTTTTTACCACAGAGACACAGAGGGCACAGAGAATGTAATGTAAGATTTTTTTAGCTGATAATAAACGGAACTTTATAATGCTAATAAGTTCCTAACCTGAGCGATACCCTTTTGTTAATATCACTAATCTCAGAACACCTGACCTCTAAAAACTACTTATTTTATATTTCATTACATAACAGACAGTTATAAAAGCATATAACCTTGATCTCAAGAAATACACCTGACACCAATATTGAGATTAATAGATTTGATGGTGTCAAGAAAGAGATTGACATTATAGCTTATACACGTTGATACTAAAGGGATTATGCGTAAAGATTGTAAATGTTTTATGACCCATTTCTAAAAAGTTGAGGTCAAATCAAAATCATTGAGGTCAGGTGTTCTGAATCTATTTGGCAACTCAATCTGCACAAAGATATTAGCAATCATAATCAAAACGGTATTGCTCAGATTAGGATTACAAAACAGGGAGATACCAGATTATTGCAGATAAAAAAAAGCCCCGCTTGAAAACGGGGCTTTATATTCCGAATCAATTTCAGCGTCTGAATTTCATTTGCTGAGTTTTATAGATTAAAGTTAGTTCATCATTTTTGATGTTTGCTTTAGGAAAGAAGAGATAACCGGTGCGTTTTGCGTTGGGAAAAATATCTCCAAAAGTGAACGAATCACTTACCAGATTTCGCTTTGCTCTACGCCACTGCTCAAGGGTGTCTGTCTGATCGTGGGTGGTAACCAGTTTTCTGTCGTCCTGTCCCTCAATGTTCTTAATAATCAGATATTGCAATTCATTATGAAGCAATATATCTTCTATTTGTTCCACTGTGAGAGGATCGCTTTGATTGCCATTCTGATCCAGAAGTGCAAAATCACTACTATGAACATTGAGTTTTTCACCAGACCGATTTTTTACAGTAACGTAAAAGGTGGTAAAATAATCATTGAGATTCTGAGGCTCGCGAACCCAGTAACGGTTTTGTGCCACTACTTCTGATTCATTATCCTGATATAGATAGGCATCATTGACCACCATCAATCCCTCACCACCAACTGGCAGGTATCGGGATGCACAACTTGTGATCAGCATCATGAGCACAACTATCAGAACAATCCGCAATAACGTTTTCATTTTCCGTATCCTTTTAGAATTCTATCTCTTCCTGAACAGCGGGACGATCTTTTTCATCAAGATTATTTTCGGATT
>JAVCCH010000030.1 GCA_030765535.1 Candidatus Tenebribacter davisii | reverse complement strand
CAGGACTATAGCTGTCTTTTGCAACTTGGGCTGGTTGCATGAAATCTGTAGCTACAAGTGAACATACCATCAAACTTAAACCCAAAAGAATTAACATCTTTTTCATCTTTTTCCTCCCTTTTTTTGTATTATTTTTTTAAAACGACATTTTTAATGATAATCTTTGAGGAGATTTCAGGAAACTTTCCGCAAGATCTCCCATATCTGTATATGAATAATCAATATTAAAAATTGCAAAACTGGTTGGAATAGTCCAACCAAATCCAGCAGAATATGACGTTTCATCATAATTCAATTGATAACCGGATCTAATCTTGAAAACTCCAATTTTGTATTCCATTCCTATATTATAAGTCTCTTCTCTATCAACACAGTTGTCAAGCTGAATAGATGCTAATAATAACTGGTTATCTCTAGCATAAAGATCCATAGCTATGCCCAGAGAAAATCCCATAGGAATTTTAAATGGGAACTCATCGCGATCTTCGTCAATAAGTCCATCTGCATCATTGTCAATAAGATCAAATGGGTCTTCGTTCAATGAACCATCTCCATCGTCGTCGATTTCATATTCAAGGTCTGGTCCAAAGTTTTTTATTGCCATTCCAATTGTAACATTATGCCAGCCAGTATTATACAGAGATCCAATATCGACAGCAATACCATTTACATCAAACTCATCAAGCTTTTCACGTACATATTTTATACTGGCACCAAAAGAGAATTTGTCGGTGAATTCATTTGAATAAGTAAGACCTGCCATAAAATCATAGCAAGTAAAAGTTTCACCAGTTGGCCCAAATATTTCTTCTTCAGTTACATCCATATAATCCATATGTAACAAAGCAGTACTAACCCCAAATGTACCTAAAGATGTGACTTTTGAGAATGCAACAAATTCATAGTTAATACCAGCAATCCATGCCGTATGAGAGAACATAATCTGATCTTGTGATTTTAAGGCAAGACCGGCAGGATTCCAGTAAATTGAGGAGATATCATTTGTAACAGCTGTGTAAGCTTCCCCCATACCAAGAGCTCTTGCTCCAACACCAATTTTCAGGAATTGCAGACCAGCTGTACCTGTTTTTGCAAAAATATCTGCAAACAAGATTCCAGGAAGAACTAAAAGCACCATAAGTATAACAACATATTTTCTCATATTTTACCTCTCATTTATCGTTGTGAGCCAGGTTCACAGATATTATACCTGTGAACCACAAACCCAATTACTTAATAATAACAAATTTTCCAACTTTTATATCCCCAGATTCATGATCTTTTACTGAGAATAGATATACACCAGCTGCAATAATTTGGTTATTATGAGATAACAGATCCCAAGAAGCCATACCAGAAGCTGTTATATCACTTCTTTTCAATTTATCTTTATTTAATGCTGCACCAATAGTGATGATATCTTCTCCCTCACTACCATGATGAACCACTTTATCCACCAGATCACCAGAAAGATTATAGATCTTAATAGTACAATTTTCCGGTAAATTTACAAACCAGATCCTTCTACTTCTATCACCCGTAAAGTCATCTTCTCTTCTTCCATCAAATTTACTTTGTCCGATATATGGATTCGGAATAACATAAATATTATCCATTTCAGATGTTGCAGTCGGACCAGGGAATAATATTTTCATATTTGCATCTGCATCTTTCCCTGATTCAAGTGATAAAATATCTTCTGAAGGATATCCTCTATCCCAGGTTGTTACTGCAACATAATATTCTATACCCTTAGGAGGATTAGATATTATTTTATCATAGTATCTTCTGGAAAGACGTTTATGTCTTATACCCTCAATTATTTCAGCACTATTAGGAAGTTCAAAAATACTATCACTAATAAAACCAGTTAATGGGATTAGGTTTCGTGAGTATAATTCAAAATATATATCTTCACCGTTTGGAAGAGCTAATAGATCTGGATTAGCAAAATACAAAGCCTGCTCATTGTCAGATAAAGCGCCTACGTTATCTTCTGCAGCAGTAAGAATAGTTTTAGTATAATCATAAATAGGGTTACCGTAAACATAATCATATTCCGCAGTATCAAATGGAACATATTCATAAAATCCATTTAAATGATAATAATTTTCATCCATATCTTCAATATCACGTTGATTTGGTAGTGATTGATCATGAGTACCAATTCCCAATTCACCTTCATAATTAACAAACAAAGATTCACCGTAATTAACTTGATAATCCACTAAATCCTGGTCCGATTCAAATTTATCCCATTTACCTTTCTGAGTCCAATCATCTTGTGAGCCACTACCTGTTCTACCATAAAGAGTGTAACCTTGGAAATCATGTCTAAGCCTGAATGCAGTCCAATTATTTACAGTAGCATTCTCATTTCTGTTTTGAGGATTACCCAGTGAATCAAAAGGAGCATATTCCTGTGGGAAATGACCATACAACGTAAGTTGTGCATTATAATTATCAATGTGACTATCTATATTTTCGTTTGTCACCTGCCAGCCTACATTTCTTTGGGGTACAAGTTCTCCATCTATAGTAAATTCAGAAACATTATTCCAATATAGTTCAATACCATTACCATTATTTATTAAGCCAGCGTACATACTTGGATAATCAGGTGGCTCAGGAGCTTGATAATGTGGAAAGATATCTGGATCAACAACTGTTGTGAGAGTTTGAGCTTTTCCATAAATAAATTTAGCAAAACCAGCAGTATTTTTTAATTCAGGGATAGTTTCACCCGGGAATACAGCGATAACAATCTTCATCGTTCTTCCCGGTTCGAGATTCCATCTGTTTTCAGGATCATTGTATTCATCAGATCCTGGCTGAGCACCAAAGAAAGCAAAAAGATATCTTGTATCAATTCCGTTTGGATTTTGCTCAATTTGATAATTAGGGTTATCTCTCAGGTTAATTGCAAAAGTATCATCCGGATTTCTTCCAGTTAATAACCAGTATTTTTCGTTTGCAGTTTTCGGGTTTCCTGTTGATACATAATGTAACGGCTGCCAATCATCAGGTCCCCAACTAACATCCCATGTCCAACAAGCAAAAATAAGCTCATCAGGATCCGGTGTACAAACACGTGAACCTACATAACCGGTTGTTAATCCGCCATCAAAGTCTTTATCATAAGTATAAGCAAATTCAAATCCTGCACCTTTTACATAACTACTTATATCATCAGGCGCTATTTCTGATGCACCAAAGGATTGCGGTCCAACATCTGAATCCATATAAATTCCCATGGCACAATCAAAAAGTGTATCTTGAATGTTCATATTTGTAATATCAAATTCTACATATACCAAGTTTTTAATATAGTCGTAACTCCATTGATAACTCATCTGGCGTACACGGATATTCAATGGAACATGTTCATTTGACCCAGCATTAGAGCTATAATCTCTATCAGTATTCGGATTACCGTCTTCAAATGGACTATAATCATAGAAATAGGAGACGTAATCCTGTTCTGAAACTGGATATCCATCTTCATCTTTAAGTCCATCTCCATCATCATCTTTCGGTTCGGAGAAGTTATAAAGATCATTAGTATCGTCACTAAGATCGACAAACCCTAATGGGAACCAGATAGATTGATTATCTTGATCAAGAATCGTATCAACACCCCATGCTACTTCAGATAAATGGAGCCAATCTCCTCCATAAACTGAGAATACACTAGCATCATCTACAAAATATTCACTGTCAATAAATGGGAATCCATATCCTAATGGATCTTCGTCTACTAATCCATCATTATCATCATCAACTCCCTTTCTTTGCTCTCTGATAGACGTTGTAACTGTTTTATCTTGATAATTATGTGCTGTATATCTAGTTCCAAGATAAGATGCTTCCAGTGGATTATAAGCAGGTAATAACTCGTTTATACGATGCCAACCGTCTACACCCATACTAGTTAATGTATCTATAACTACATGCAACGTATCAACCCATAAAGAATCAGTTGCCAGTATAAAATCATTATCATTTTCTGGTGGGAAATGAGCCCAATAGTATTCTCTACCAAGTTGATCTCTTCTAACTTTTTTCGCACCAAACCACAATCCGCCAAGATACAAATAATCTACAGAAGACCCTCCTGGATATTCAAGTGAAGGCCACTTGGGATCAGTTTCACCTGAACCAAAGAAACCATAGTTACTTACACGTAACCAGATATTTCCAAGATTATGTACTTGTGCAGTATCAAATTTCTTCTCTCCTACTGGAGCATCATACGTTCTGGCAAATGCACTAGCAGTAAATAAAATAACAAGCATTAGAATTATTAATACTTTAAGTTTACTAAAATTCATATAAAATCCCCCACGATTTTTAATTTAAATAGAACCCAACCGGGAAAGTAACCCAACAGGCCACAGGTCTTCCTCCACTTTTTGCCGGAGAAAATTCCCATTGTTTAACACATTTTATTGCAGCCTCATCTAATCCGCCCGGACCAGACATTAATGACTTTAAAACCTCAATGGCACCGACAGAGCCATCTTCAAACACTTCCACTTGTAATATTACATCACCTTCTATCCCAGCATTTTTAGCAAAAATCGGATAATCCAGTGGAGCTCGTTTAATAGCAAAAGGAGCATCTTCATAAACTACAAATTTTGATGTTTTTCCAATAACTTTTTCCTGAATTTCTTGATAAGGATCTAAAGAAGTAACACCGATGGTTTCGATAATCTCAATATCTTCCTCATCTTCACTATCAAGGTCTTCTTCCACTATAATTTCAACAACAGGTTTAACTGTCTCTTCCGGTGGTTTAATTCTTTCCTTAATTTCAGGCGGAATATCAATTGCTACAGTAATATTAATATTTCTTTCATACGGCTTCACTTCGACTTTTGGTGAAACGATAAAAGCAAATAATAATATTAGAATTGCTAAGCTTACCGATTTATCATAATAACTATCAGCAATATCTTTCCAATCAACAATTCGTTTATTCATATCTCACCTACCTTTTCAACTTTGCTTCAAAATATACACGCAAAGTTTGAGCTTCACGCAGTTGATTTAAAATATCAGACATGATACCATAGCTAGTATCCTTATCTGTTCTGAAGCAAGTTAACACATTAAAATCTTCCGCCAATTTCTTCTGCATAACATATTTTACATCTGGTATCGACACCTTAAAATCATCAATAGAGATCATCCCACCTCTATTTACATATATAGTTGCGGAATGATTACGAGGGATCTTTTCAATACTAGCAGCTTTCGGCATTTTAACAGGAATTCCCTTTTCTCTAACAAACACTGTAGAAACCATAAAGAATAAAAGAAGTAGGAAAGCTATGTCAGACATAGATGCAGTAGGAATTGCAGTTTCCGGTCTTGCACTTTTTTTAATATTAGCCATAATACCTTCCTAGTTTGTTGATAAAGAAATTTTTTCTGCACCAGCAGCTTGCAATTTATCAAGCGCTTGAACCATGTACTGGTATTTACTTTTTCTATCTGTTTTAAGGGATATTACCATATCTGGATTTTGTGTAACAATGTTGTGTATGGTTTTTTGTAATTCATTTATTGGAACTGATCTCTCTTCTCCACCGGATTTCATTGTAATTTTTCCATCCTTATCAATCCAGATCTTAGTAAGATTATCATCTTTTAATCTAACTTTTTTTTGAGTTCCATCGGAAGCAGCAGGTAAAACTATCCCCAAGCCTTTTTTAATATCAAATTTTGTAGTTGATAGAAAGAAGACAAGCAGTAGAAAAGCAACATCAGACATTGATGCAGTGGGTATTCCGCCCAGATCTTTTCTTTTTCTGCGTAACACTATTGCCTCCTATTTATTTTCTACAAGAGTTTCGATCATTTTTTCTGATCCTCTTTGCATGTCCATTACCAAACCATCAACCATGCCGAGGAACATATTATTAAAGAACTGCATTGGAATAGCGACAGCCAGACCAGCCGCAGTTGTAACAAGAGCTATTTGGATACCAGTAGCCACAATAGTAGGTTCCACTTCACCAGCAGCAGCTATATCACCGAAAGCGCGGATCATACCAATGATCGTTCCAAAGAAACCAAACATTGGAGCCAGGTTAATTGTAGTAGAAAGAGGAATAAATCCTTTCTCTAAAAATGCCATCTCGATAACACCGGCATTTTCGATAGCTTTTTCTACAGCGTCAATCCCTTTATCAACCTTTAAAAGGCCATTATGCAGAATAGCGGCAACCGGACCTTTTGTCTCTTCACAGAGTTTAAGGGCTTCATCATATTTTTTGCTTTCAACAAGTGGGATCACTTTTCCAAGGAAATCATTAAGATTGATCTTAGCATAACTAAGCGAGATCAATTTCCAGATAATTGTTGCAATTCCCCAGATCAAAAGAAGAAGCACCGGGTACATTACAAATCCACCCTGAATAAAAATATCAACCAATCCGCTGCCAACTATCTTACGGGCAAACATCTCAAGTCCGCCAGATTGTGAAGTTTCCTCAAAAGGAACTTCTTCCGTCGCTACTTCTTCAGCAGATATTTCCTCAACTGCTTCGTCAGTATCTACTGTCTCCTCTTGTGCATATGCTAAAGCAGTAAACATAAAATTAGCAAATGCTAATACCATTAGAATGGTTAAAAGTCTTTTCCTCATTTTATTTCCTCCGATTTTATTTTATTACCAATTATAAGTTATACCAAAGGTATAGATTCTTCCAGCTCCAACATTTGAAGGATCTCTATCTGAAAGAGAATTAACACTATACGTATTCGGATCAACAAAGTCGTCATAATCCAGATCTAAGTTCTCTCCACTGTTATATGGATCACCTGTTAATGGATAAACATAATTATAATTTGGGTTATTGAACAGGTTTGCAATACTGGCATATAATTTAATTTTCATGTTTTTCTTAAAACTGAAATTTTTAATTATCTTCAAGTTTGCAGTATTTGTATAAGGAGCTAAAGCACTATTGGTATTAAGATCTGCCGTATCTACAAAATTTATAAGATAATGTGGCGTATATGGAGTACCGGAAGCAATATTATATAAGAAATTAATTGAGATATCCTGTAGAGGAAAAACCGTTTCTGTAAATGGAATATAAAACTCTTCTCCTGCTCCGATCTTAAAAGTAAAATTAAAGTTGAAATTATGTCTCGTATCCCAATCTAATGGGAATTCTCTTAAGCTTTCTTCATTATCGGTTGAAGTTGAAGAGTGATTTCCGTTTGCCCAAGTTAATGAATAAGAAGCTGAACCAGAGAAGAAATTTGAAAGATATTTACTGATATTTATATCTAATCCACGTACACTACCGTAATCTTGGGAAATATATTCATTCCATTTGAGTGAATTATCAGCAGGATCTACCTTTTCTTCTGTACTTACATAATTATATACATTTTTAAAATATCCCGTAATATCCATAACATAGTCTTCTTGAAGCTGATATTGTAAACCTGCTTCATAAGTAATAGTTGTTTGATCATCAAGTTCAGGATTACCTACAATTATAGTTGAGCCCGGATTCTCTATAACATCTTGTGGTCTACCTGTCGTAAATATATACTGCATTTGAGGTAATTGTCTTTGATAGTTGTATACAAAATGCAGTACACTCTTTTCTGATATAGGATGAGAAACACCAAGACGAGGTGAGAACATAATTTGGGGATTATTGAACCTGTCACTGATCGTTTCATGATAATCAACAGCACTCATATATTTTGCATATGCTTGCGGATAATCCTCCTCATTAGGAATTACCAAAGGTGAATCTGGATCATTCTCATCTTCCAGCACTTTATAAGTAGTTTCATTCATAGGACTGTCAGGATCAATTGATTCCAAATATGATCCATTGTAACTAGCTGTTTTAATATCATAATCACCACCAAGATACCAGACATCACATCTTACCCCAGCATTAATGATCAATCCTTCCCAAACCATAGCATCTTGTACATAAAAACCGCCTTGCCATGGTTCTGCCTCATATCCATCGGTTAACCCCGATGCTGCAATAGTAGCAGCCAAAAGATCTGCTTGTGAATAATAATCTATTCCTCCGGCAGGGACAACCAGACTATCACCATTTGTGAAGTAAACAACTTCACCCTCTTCATAAGATTCTTGAGGTGCACAAGTTTGTAAATAATCTGCATATCTACCTGGAGAAAGATCCCATGGATTTCTCCATTGATCTTTTTGGATATTATGTTTTATTACTTCAAAACCACTTTTAAAACCATGTACTTCACTTGCCTGATATTCAACATCTGTTCTTAATTGAAGCATTTGGTTACTATCGTCTATATATGTTCCCCAAACTGTACCAGGTTGAGTGAACGGTATTTCCAGGGTTGAACCATCTCCAAGTTCATATCTCCAATTATAACTTACATTGCTTACAACATCATCAAGAGTTCCATTTGCACCAGTCAAATAATGAATTC
Organism: Candidatus Tenebribacter davisii; assembly: GCA_030765535.1. GTDB lineage: Bacteria > Cloacimonadota > Cloacimonadia > Cloacimonadales > TCS61 > Tenebribacter > Tenebribacter davisii. The sequence continues at coordinate 20,462 of JAVCCH010000030.1, read as the reverse complement.
CACTTGTTTCACCAAGTTGGTTGTCACCGTAAAGATCAAATGCAGAAGTAGAGCCCAGGCTAAACCAATATTCTCTATCAATATCTCGTGGTGATTGATTAACACTCTTCTCATACATACTGGCTTTAACTTTAATGTTTAATTGAGAACCAATTGTATGGTCATAAGTTGCAATATATTGCCGTTGATCACCTGCCGTTTTTGCATAATGCTCTAGAGCATATCTCCAGTCATGAGCAAAGGGTAGATGCTCATATTTATCCCCTCTAATAGCAAGGGTTAGATTTTGACGTTCATTGAATTTATATCTAATTTTCAGGTTTGCATTATAATCATTATTATTTCTATCACCCATATCAAAACCAATGATATCTTCTCTTCCATCATAGGGATCATATTGTTGATAATCAGACCAACTTGTGAGCAAACCATCAAGATTTTCAAATGGATTTAAACTATAAAGGTCCTGATAACGAGAATCATTCCAGCTTCCAACAGCATTGAAGTAAAATGTAAATTTGTCTCTTAAAGAAGAAACGAAAGGACTTAATACTGGGCCGCCAATAGCAAATTTAATCACATCACTGTTGGCATTATCAGGTGCATCTATCAAGTGATCTGATGATACTTCAATTTTTCCTGAATAATCACGAGAGCCACTTTTAGTAACAATATTTACCATACCCGATTGTGCATTACCATATTCGGCAGTAAGTCCACCGGTCATTATATCCATATCGGCAATAGCATCTGTATCTATGGTTAGTGCAGATCCACCGTCAACGGGGTCAGAAACTGACATACCATCAACAGTATAAGACATCTCGTTCGATCTACCACCACGAACATGAATTTCTCCATTAGTAAGAGTAACACCAGCCTTAGTGGCAATCACATCTTCAATGTTATCAACAGAAAGATCTTCCATATCTGATGCTGAAATTGTACTACCTGACCCACTTTTTGTAGGTTGGATCATATCTACTTTACTCTCTACAACGTCAAATCCTTCAATTTCAATCGCTTGTTTAGGCATTACAAAATTCTGGATCTCAGTCATATCAAGTCTAATTTGAACATTCTGGTGTACTTGTCCTCTAAAACCACCACGTATACAATTAACAGTATAGATTCCAGGTGTAATATTAATGATAATAAACTTACCATTCTCTTTAGTCATTATACCTGCTACAAGTGTTTCACCATCCATTACAGTTATATTTGCAAAAGGGATAGGATTCCCTTTGTCGTCTGTTACTTTACCAGCAAGTTTACCAGTTGTTCCAGCAAATAAAATGGTAGAAAACAGAAAAGCTAACATGAGTGAAATAATGATTTTCTTAAGCATTAATAATCCTCCCTAAATTATTTATTAATTACTTTCATTCGTACAAAAACAATAATAAAAAAAATCGTGTCAATTAATATTTTTTTTGTACTACATATTTTTTTAAACTTATTTCTTTTGATTCCATTCATCTGTCAAGTACTTAGTCAATCTCAACTCATTTGCAATTTTAAGTTCATAAGTCTCAAGTGTATTTTTATTCATAAACTCATCCATCGACCATTTTTCTTTGAATCCTGATTTTAATAATTCTACAACTTCATAATATTTTTTTGGAACACTTAAAATCTGATTGATCGAAACTGTCTTGCGTTTTAAATAATTAGACATCCTCTCTTTTTGAGCAATTGATAATCCAGGTAGAATTTGTGCTAGTTTACTCTGATCATTATTCAACAAAATTGATCCATGCTGGAGCAGACAGCTATTTTTCCTCACTTGTGCACTTCCCACAATTTTCTTTCTTTTATAACTCAATTCATATCTTGAACTGCTCGTAAAACATGGATTTGCAACTTGTCTCTGATGTTCAGAACTTAGATTTCCCTTCTCGAAATCAACCTTAATTCCCATCAACTCAAATCCTTTAGCTAGTGCTTTACTTATTTCAGAATATGATGCAGTAACATTGCCTGCTAACCTTTCAGCAACAGGGCTGATAACAGCGTATGTAACTTCATTATCATGCAGCACTACTCTACCTCCGGTAGGTCTTCTTACAAAACCAAAGCCCAATTCATCTAAAGCAATAAAATCTACTTCTTTAGCAGCTTCCTGATTAAATCCACAGGAAATTGTTGAAGGCTCCCAATCATAAAATCTTATTGTGGGCAATGATCGTCCATCCTGAATACATTGGAATATAGCATCATCTATTGCCATATTTTCAGCAGAACTCAATTTTCCCGAAACTAAAAATCTCCACTTCATAAATTACCTATATCAATTGTTAGTTATATTATGCATTTATTATTCCTTAATATAAAACTGAATAGCGAACAGCTAATAAACCCATAGATTAATTAATTTTACTCATTTCATATTTACTTATATTAAAATACTAAATGCAATACATTCTGCGGAGCATTCTCAGCAGAATGTATTGCAATATAGTCACAAATTAAATTACTGTTTATTATTAATGCCTATAGCATCACTTTCTTTTTCATCAATATTGACCTTTACACCATGCTCTCTTCGTAATTCTTCATAAAAAATTGTTTGAGAAGTGATCATATAAGGGGCTAACCAGATAAAACCGATACAAAACGTAAGGAAACAAATTAATACCCATCCAATAAAGCTGAGATCCAGACAGAATAATCTAAATTTATAACTATACATCATTTTTTTACTTTGTCTCAAAGCTTCCGTAACTCCAATATCAGGATTATCAATCAACAGATAGAATGCCATTCTATATGAATATGCTGCTATAATACCGGGTATGATAAGAAGCAAGCTCCAAAGAAAAATATATAAACTCATTAGAAGGTACAGTCCCAGTGTTTTGCCAAACAAGCCAAAATTTTTCCCGGAGAATGAGAATGCTTTAAAGATCAAATTAAAATCACTTGTTTTATCCCTTATAAGTCCAATGTAGTAAACATATAAACCATAAGTTAAAGCACCTTCTATAAGTAATACAATTACATTCAGATAACTCACAACAGACATTATACCAATTGTGATCAAATAAGCTAAAATTGCATTGAGCCAATTACCAGCTAAAGATTCACGAGCAAAACTTCTAATTACAGAGCTCTTATTCAATTTTGCCTCCCTTCAAAATAAAATACTTTTTTCCAATAATTCCTTTCTCTCCAAGATGTCATTCATATCTATTTCCTTTAGTTTTTCTACACTGAAAGACTCTACGTTAAAGGATGCTGCGATAGTACCAAAGATCATTGCATTCTTAATTGTACTTTCTTCAAAATTTCTCGCAGCAGCAATGTAACCCATAAATCCTCCGGCAAAACTGTCTCCAGCACCGGTTGGATCAACTGCTTCTTCTACTGGAAATGCAGGAGCAAAAAAAATAAAATCATTTGTATATGCAAAAGAGCCATATTCACCACGTTTCACAACTATTAATTGCGGACCTAGTTTTTTTACCTTTTTTACAGCTTTAAAAATGTTGCGAATATTGGTTAACATTCTCAATTCTTCTTCATTAATAAACAGGATATCAACTCGTTTTATAACTTCTAATAAAGCCTCTTTAGATCTGGAAATCCAAAAATTCATTGTATCACAAGCTGTGATTCTTGGACTATTCATTTGCTGTAAAACTTTTAATTGTAAAATTGGATCAATATTACCCAGGAAAAGATAATCACATTTTTTATTTTTTTCGCTTAGCAGGGGATCAAAATTGGAAAAAACATTAAGTTGAGTATCAAGTGTTTCAGGCTTATTAAGATCATTATATTTACCAGACCATTGAAAAGTTTTCCCCGGAATGATTTTAATATCTTCAGTATTGATTCCATTCTTAGCAAGAAGTTCAAAATGTTTTTTGGGAAAGTCATCTCCCACGATTCCCACAATACTGCTTTTACAGAAATTCTTGCTGGCCATAGATGTAAATATTGCAGATCCGCCTAAGGAATGGTCAACTTTCCCGAATGGAGTCTCTATATTATCAAGTGCAATAGACCCGACAATTAGTAAACTCATTTATTCTCCTCTATCCTGGTTGTATCTATTTTAGAAGGTGTCACCCAACTCCTGAATTTATCTGGATCTGAATCTGAAAAGTATCTTATTGTCATGATCACAAAAACAAGAGCAAGGATCCGGAGGATGAAATTTATCCAAGTAGAGCTTCGAACAGTTCTTCTCTCCTGACGTCTTTTTTCTATTTCTTCTTTAAATTCTTTCATACAGGATATTAACGTAAACTATTAATTAATCCCTTTTTGAATCTCTTTAATCCTTCCTTAATGTTTTCCATACTTGTTGCATAGGAAAAACGTACATACTTATCTGCTCCAAATGCCGAACCCGGAACAATTGCAACCTTATACTCTTTTAACAGGTATTCACACATTTTAACACAATTCTTAATGCCAAATTTATTGTTATGGATGTAATATGAAATATTCGGCATTGCATAGAAAGCACCTCGTGGAAGTCGGCAGGTTAAATTGGGAATCTTATTTAATTCATCCACCAAGAAGTCACGGCGTTTCTGGAATTCATCGCGCATTTCAGCAACACTTCCGTCACATTCATTCAAGGCAACTATAGCAGCTTTCTGGGTTATTGAATTAACACAGGAAGTTGTGTGACCTTGAATTCTGGCAGCCCGTTTAATAATATCAGTAGGACCAGCTGCATAACCAAGCCGCCAACCTGTCATAGCATAAGCTTTGGATATTCCATTTATAACAACCGTATGCTCACGAACCTCATCACTTATTGAAGCGATAGAAATATGTTTTTTCCCATCATAGATCAGCTTTTCGTATATTTCATCAGAAATTATCAAAATATTATGTTTCACGCAAACAGCAGCAATTTTTTCCAGTTCCTTCTTATTGTAAATTGAACCTGTTGGATTATTGGGAGAGTTCAAAATAAGAGCTTTTGGATTGCTCAGGGATTCCAGTGCTTCTTCCAACTGCTCTGCAGAGATCTTGAAATTAGAGGCAGCACGGGTGGGAAGTAATATTGGAAAAGCATCAACCATTTCAACCTGCGAAGTGTAACTTACCCAATATGGAGAGGGGATCAAAACTTCATCCCGTGGATCACAAATGGTCATCAATAGAAAAAAGATAGAAGCCTTAGCACCGGGGGAGACAAGAATATCTTCTGGGTTACAATCTAGATCGTTGTCGCGTTTCATTTTGGCAGAGATTGCTTCTCTTAGCTCAATAATACCTGAAGATGCTGTGTAGTGTGTAAAGTTATCATTAATCGCTTTGTGAGCTTCCTCTTTGACATAGTCCGGTGTATTGAAATCCGGTTCACCAACACCAAAATTGATCACATCAACACCTTCTGCCTTCATCTGTTTTGCTAACGCAGAAACCATAAGTGTTGGAGATGGCTTTATTGCCCTTGCACGATGAGAAATTTGAATAGACATCTTAGTACCTCTTTATATTTATTATTTTCTTATTTTTCATTTTCAACAACAATTCTATTTAGATCCGCCACTTGTAAGAACAGCTTTCTGATGCAGGAAAGAATGTTATATCTATTCTGTCTTATTTTAGTATTCTCTACATTCACCAGAACTTCATCAAAGAATTTATCAATAGTTTTTCCATATTCAACTAATTTTTCCAGTATGGTTCCATAATTTTTATTCGGGAGTAAATTCTTGATTCTTTTATTTAATTCCAAGTATTCTTTATATAAGACTTGTTCCATATCATCTTGAAGTAATTCCGTATCAACATTAGAAGTTCCTTCTAATTTTACAATAATATTAGAAACTCGTTTGAAACCAAGAACTAATTTTATAAAATCTTCTCTTTGTTTGAAATTTTGCAAAGCTTTCGCTCTATGGAGCAGATCAGGTATATTTGTTAAATCAATGTGCATAACACTATCTATAACATCGTAATCGATCTGTTCCTGTTTTAATAACCAATTTACACGCTGCTTGAAAAAGTCATATACTATATTTTTGTTCTTTTCGGGTTCATCAAGTTTACTTTCTAAAAGTTTATATGTCATATCGATTAATTTATGGATATCAATTTCAAAATTATTATTGGAAAGTATCTGAACAACACCGTTTGCAGCACGTCGTAAAGCAAATGGATCTTTAGAACCGGTAGGGATCATATCAACTCCGATAATCCCGCATATTGTATCAATTTTATCGGCAATTGCTACAATAGATCCTGCAGTGGACATTTCGCTTTCTCCATTTTGATAATGCTCTTCTATTACAAGTGCTACTTCCTTTTCTTCACCACTTTTTAAAGCATATTGACTGCCAATATAACCTTGCAGTTTAGTAAATTCCTTTTCACCAAGCATAAGTGTTACAAGGTCAGCTTTACACAAATTTGCACCGCATAAAGAATGTTTTTTCACTTCTTTACTAACTGCAAGTTCATTACAAATATGAACTGTGATCTTTTTTATTCTCTCTGTTTTTTCTAAAACAGATCCAAGTTTCTGCTGAAAAGTAACTTCAGATAATTTTGGTACATAAGTATCTAATGATCGTGAAGTATCTTCTTTATAAAAGAATTCTGCATCTTCCAATCTTGCTGTTACAACTTTTTCGTTCCCCTGTTTTATAAATTCGGAATATTGCGGATCACCATTAGAAATAAATAGAAATTTATTACTGAGTTCACCATTTTTTTTACTGATCGAAAAATATTTTTGATGCTCAGAAAGTGTAGATGTAACTACCTTTTCCGGAAGTTCAAGGTATTTTTTGTGAAAATGTGCGATCACAGCAGTAGGATATTCTACAAGATCTGTAACGATCTCTAATAATTTATTATTTTCAATAATATTTTCTGATGAATCAATGAAAAGATCTTCCATTTGATTACAAATTAATTTTTTACGCTCTTCTCTATTGGGTATAACAAAACTTTTGGTTAATTTTTCTTCATATTCTTGGATGGTGTTTATTTCAACAGAATTATCCAAATCCTGAAAACGATTCCCAAAAGTAATATTACCGGATCTGATATTTTCAAATTCAAATTCAACAATTTCATTTCCGAATAGTATAAGTAGCCAACGAATTGGACGAGCAAAAACGAGCTTGTAGCTACCCCATCTCATTGATTTTGGAAATTTTATTTCATTAATAGCACTTTCAATAATATCTTTAAGGATAGAAATGGTTGATTTACCTTTTATTTTTTTGCTGATAGCAATTTTGTCACCTTTTGCAGATGATTGGATCATTATATCTTTTTCATCTGCATCAGCTCCACGTAAGAAACCCAAAGCTGCTTTTGTTAAATTTCCTGCTTTATTGTAAGCCATCTCTTTAGTCGGCCCAACTCTTTCTACAACTTTATCTTCCTGTTGTGTTTGAAGAGATGTAATTTTTATTGCAAAACGTCGTGGAGTAGAAAAAATTTGTAAATCATCATATTCGAGATTTGCATTTTTCAAATTTGTGTTAAAGTATGCTGTGAGTGTTTTTACTGCTCCATTGATATATCCAACCGGCATTTCTTCGACGCCAAGTTCAAATAGAAAATCCTTTTTATCCATTCATTCCTCTACAAAATAATTTTAGTCATATTTTTAATTTGAATATTGTTGTCTAATATTTTTTAATATGGGGTAATTATCTAAAATCAAACGAAGGTTATTTGTGATAAATATATTCAGCACTAGAAGTATTTTCTAGTTTATTTAAAAAAATATTTTACAGAAATTTGATTTACAAATCCCAGATCACCATATGAAACAATAGCATAATCCATCATTAGGTTATATTTACTTAGATCAAATCCTGCTCCAAAAGATATTCCCGAATAGATGTCATTATTACCGCCCGTAGCCCAATCTGATGCATTTGTCTTATACCCAGCCCTCAAAGCCAGTAACGAATGGACTTGATATTCAACACCAAAACGTCCAAAGATGTCATTGTCCAAGGGTTTGTAAATATCAGCTGTAGCGTAAAGTTGTTCCCTGGGATGATAGCTGAATCCAACAGTTAAAGTTGTAGGTATATTTTCTTCATATTCATTATCAGTATAATATGTTAACTGTTTACCAATATTTTTTATTGCTACTCCGATTTTGAGATATTTATTTGTTGACTGATGCATTAATCCGGCATCAAAAATAACTGCAGAAGCAGAATTATCATCAAGTGTTTCTTGAATAAATTTGGCATTTACTCCAATATCAAGCATATCAAATAGATATCTTGCAGCACTTAAACCAAAGATGAAATCCGATATGCCGAACGTTCCGTCAATACCATCAAATTGACCCATTTCATCTGCGATAGTACGATCTTCAGTTGCAGAAAGACCTTTGGTAAAAACGGCAAAAGTAGTTTTATCATTGGAAGGATAAACAAAAGTTGCAGAACCGCAATTTATTCCAATAAGATAACTCATATAAGTGAGAGAAGCCTGAGGAGATTTAACCTGGACTAACCCGGCAGGATTAAAAAAAACTGCATCTGCATCATTGGAAAGGCCAGTATAGGCATTTCCCATCGCAGCAGCTCGCGCAGAATAATTTACCTTGAGAAATGAGAAACCACTTGTACCTACATTTTCATTTTGTGCTACTGATAATAATGGAAAAATTATTATTAATATTATATATACATATTTTTTCATATATTTATCCCCTTGAGAATATTAAAAATTTTATCTTCTGTTTTAGCATTAAAAAGCATTTCTCTATTTTCATCAATTCTAAGAAAATTGGAAATTACACTTAGAACTTTCATATATTCTTCTTTTTTATCTTCTGGAACAGCTATCATAAAGATCACCTTTACTGCTTCGCCGTCAATCGAGTTGTATTCAAGTTCGTTGTCAAGTACATATACGGCTATCTTCAATTTCTTAACTATCTTTGATCTTGCATGCGGAATCGCGAGTTTTTTTCCAATGCCTGTAGACATTAAATTTTCACGTTTCATTATTGCTTCAAAGAAATCATCAATTGAGTCGATTATCTCGTTTTTAAACAAAAATTCGACCATCTCTTCAAGACAACTCTTTTTATCTAAAGCATAATAATTATGAACGATTAAATTACGTGAAAATATCCCCATACACTAACCTTCTATATGTATAACTAAATTCAAAAACTCATCCATTTATTTACTTGACTTTAAATAGTCAATTTTTTTTTGTGATGCTCTAAATTGGATAAAAGAGAGGATTTAATTATGAGTCACAAAGATTTAAACAAAAAAGCAATTATAACTTTAGTCGTAATATTTACTTTTATATCTTTATTCGCAGCTACAGGAGTAGCTGATTCCACAATTGTTGCAGAATACAAAGGTGGCAAAATCACCATGGGCAACATTAATGAACGTCTCGCTCAAATTCCACCTATGTATCAATCAAGATACAATTCACCAGATGGCAAAAAAGAACTTCTCGGGATGATCTGTACTGAAGAGGTCTTCTATTTGGAAGCAATGACTCAAAGAGTAATGGAACAACAAGATTTTAATGATAGAGCAGCTGATCAGATTAAATCAGCCTATTTTTCCGAATATAAAAAAGAACTGTTAAAAGATGGTATTACTGTCTCAACAGAAGAGAAAAGGGCATATTTCAAAGATAATCATGATAATTTTAAAGATCGCACTTTTGAAGAAGCTGAAAAGATGATAGAATCAAGGATAAAACCTGAAAAGGAAAATGCCTATATTGAAACAAAAAAAATGGATCTTTTCAAGAAATACAATGTAGAAGTTAATTATGATCTTTTAGCTCAAATTAATTTTTCTGCGCCAGACAGCAATCAAACTATCATAGATAAAAAAGTAGTATCTTCCTCAAATCCAGAAATTGTACGTACCGTTAAAGAAATTGTAGCTCATTTAGAAATTCTTCCGGAAAGGACACAGGCATCATTACGTTCTGAAGCAGGATTAAACCGTTATATTGATGAGCTGGTAAAATATGACGTATTTTACAGAGAAGCAATAAGTAAAGGATTTGATGAGAATCTAAATGTGCAGAATATCGTTAATCAGATCGAACGCAGCATGGCTCTAAGAACCATTTATAACAAACTGGTTGTTGAAGCAATTGATACTGGCGATGAAAAAGTTAAAGAATATTATAATGCTAATATTGATCAATTCAGTTCATTAGCTCATAGGAAGATCCAAACGTTTGGTTTTGACACAAGGAAAACAGCTGTGAAAATGCGAAAGAAAGTTAAGAAGCTGATCAAAAAACAAAAAGATGAAGAGATCAACATATTAATTAAAGAAAATTCAGTTTATAAAGCAAATGATGGAACAATTGATCATATCTATAATAACGGGATCATACCTGGAATTGGAAAAGATGAGATATATTGTGATATGGTTTGGTCAACCGAACCGGGGGAACTTAGCAAAGTTATCCAAAATTCAAAAGGAAAATTTGTTTTCTTAAGAATTACTGAAGATGTAAAAGCAATAGCAAAATCATTTGACGAAGTTAAAGATAAAGCTAAAAAAACTCTGATTACCACCTTATCAAAAGAGAAATTTGAAAATGTAAAAAAAGAATTAGAGACTAAATATGTATTGAAAACGTATCCTGATAGAATGATCATAAAATTATCAGCTGAAGAATATTTCAATAAAGCTGAAGCTGCTCAAAAAAGAAAAAGATTTAATGATGCAATCTTCTATTATGATGAAGTAATTAAATATCACAAAAATAACAAAGATGATTGCAAAGCTATGTTTATGAAAGGATTCTTATATGCTGAAGAATTGAAAAACAAAGCACAAGCTATAGAGATATTTGAAAGATTCCTTGAATTATACCCTGAAGGTGATCTAAGTGAATCAGCTGAGTATATGCTGTCATCATTAAAAGAGAATAAGGATATGATGGAGTCAATTGAGTTTGATGACAAATAATTAAATAAGACAAAAGTTAGGAGGAGATATGTTTTTAAAAGGAGATAAGCTTAAAGAAGTTTTTCTAAAAGCTAAGAAAGAGCGATTTGGTATTGTGGCTTCCAATGTAGTTTTTGATAGTGCAGTTCGTGGCGTTATCCAGGGTTATGAAGCGCAAAGCTCGGATGGGTTACTCCAGATGAGTTCCGGAGCTGTAAAATATGCGGCAGGGAACACTAAAAATATGGAGATCGGTGCACAGATGATCTCATCAATGATCAAGATAATTTCATCTCAATATAAAAATTCAGGTGTTGGGTTACATATTGATCATGCTACTCCTAATTACTTTGATTTTGTTGTTTACTGCATAGAGAATAATCTGGTTTCATCTGTTATGATTGATGCTTCAAAAGAAGATTTTGAAGAAAATATGCGCATCTCCAAAGAAGTTGTGGCTATTGCCCACAAACATGGTGTTTTAGTAGAAGGGGAGATTGGCTATATAAAAGGAGCCGAAGACGAAATCGTATCTGATGAAGAGCTATACACTCAACCTTCTGAAGCGTTAGAATATGTTAAAAAAACAGGCGTTGATCTATTCGCAGCTTCTGTTGGTACAAATCATGGTGTTACTAAAGGTGCTCAGATCACCTTAAAACTAGATCTAATCAAAGAGATCGATGACCTCTTGATAGCCAATAATGTTGAAACAGGTATCGTACTTCACGGTGCTTCCGGGTTAACAGCAAAGCAGCAGATTGATGCAATCAAGAATGGTGTTGTTAAAATAAATAAGGACACCAGATATCAAATTGAATTTGCCAAAGAAGTTCAGGCTTACTGGGAAAAAGAGAAAAATGCTATTGTTAAACCTGCTAATATTAATGAAGCTGACTACACAATTGATAAAAGCCGTTTTGATCCGCGTAAATGGCTAATTCAAAGTGAAACAGCAATGCAGAATGCAGTAGAAGAATTAGTTCAAATTACCGGTAGTGCCAGCAAATCGATCTTAATATAGTAAGGAGTAATTATGAAGAATATTGCAATTAACGGTTTTGGAAGAATTGGAAGACTTGTATTCAGGGGATTCTTAAATGATAATGACTATAAAGTAGCTGTTATTAATGATTTAATGGATACAAAGACATTGGCATATTTGCTTAAACATGACTCAGTACATGGCATGTTAAAGAATGATATAAAAGCCGAAGAGAATGCTATCATAGTCGATGGTAAAAAAATCATGGTATGTAATGAAAGAAATCCGGAAGATCTTCCCTGGAAAGAGATGAGTATTGATGTTGTAGTTGAATCTACCGGAATCTTCAGAACGAAAGAAGGTGCAACAAAACATCTTACGGCAGGTGCAAAAAAGGTAATAATCTCAGCTCCTGCAAAAGGAGATGTAGATGCTACAATAGTACTTGGGGTTAACGAAGAATTGCTTAAAGCTGAACATAAAATTATTTCAAATGCTTCTTGTACTACAAACTGTTTAGCACCTATTATGAAAGTAATTACAGATAACTTTACTGTTGAATCAGCTTTAATGACAACTATTCACTCATATACAATGGATCAGAAATTACTTGATTATCCTCATAGCGACTTGAGGAGAGCAAGAGCTGCTGCAATTAATATTATTCCTACAACTACTGGAGCTGCTACTGCTACTGCAAAAGTAATTCCTATACTAAAAGGAAAGATCGATGGAATGGCTGTCCGCGTTCCAACACCTACAGGTTCATTAGTTGATGTTTCAATCTTGGTTGATAGAAATTCTACAAAAGATGAAATAAATAAATTAATAAAAGAAGCTTCTGAAACCAGGATGAAAGGTTATCTGGAATACATGGAAGGACCGATTGTTTCAACTGATATTGTCGGAAATCCTGCTTCTTCAATTTTTGATGCTGATGTTACAATGGTAAACGGCAAATTGATCAAGGTTCTCAGCTGGTATGATAATGAAGCCGGATATGCTAGTAGAGTTGTTGATCTAGTAAAATACATTTCAGAGTTGGAATAATTCATGCATTATGATTCCATTATGAAAGTGGATAAACGAATAAAGATTATAATAATAATAATGAGCCTGCTTCCTGCAGGCTTATTACTATATTCAGATAATTTCACAGTAATTCAGGCAAATCCATTGGAAAAATTTCAGGATAGTGTTAGATTGGAGAATATTATCTTTGAAGAAAATTTTGAGAATGGATATGATAACTGGACAACTATTGATATAACTGATCCGGGATCATTCTGGAGTACAAGCCTTTACAATGCTTTTGGCGGTACTGGAAAATCATGGAGAATGGCAGATGAGAACATTTCTGTAAATGGAGGTTATGACAACAGTTGGTATCAAGTGTTGGATACACCGGTAATCTCTCTACCCTCTTCTGGAAATCTGAGTATTACCTTCGATCAATTTAGAGCTATTGAAGAATTAGGTAGTAATGGAAATTTTGACGGATGGGACGGCTTTAATGTCCGTATTAGAAATGCAGATCAGGATTATAATGAATCGGAAATCCTAACTGATTGTACGCCTGACTATAACAGTACAAGTTTATATAGCTTTGGTTTTGAGCATAATGAAGATCCGGATGGGATTCCCGGGATCCCCGGGTGGGGTGGATATACTGACTGGATATCAACATCCATTTCAATACCTGCATCTTATTCCAGCTCTGAAGTAATTATAAGCTTTGCTTTTGCCTCAGATCCTAATACTTCAACAACATCAAATCCAGAATTAACGGGACTTTTTATAGATAATATTAATGTTGCCGATGTTTTTGTTAACGATGGAGAAGATGAAACAGGATTTACAAGCTATTCAAACACTGAAAAAGGTGGTGATCTCTGGCATGTTCTTCAAGATCCAAATACACCTTCCCCGCTTTATGCCTTAGGCTGCTTTGATCCTGAAACATCTTTGTACAATCCAAATATGCATAATTATATCTCAACAATTGATACACTTGTCATGCCGATGGCAGGAAATATTTATTTTGATATGAAAATAAAAACTGAACTTGATGACAACTATTTTCCTGAGTGTGATTATTTTTCTGTTGAAGTAAGATATATTGCAGCAGTGTATTATAATCCACCAAATCTGCCTACCTATATCTGGTCTTTTTGGAATTCCATTTCCAATCCATTGGGAGATCCTGAGATTGAAAATATTGTGTTTACCGGTTCAGTAGATGATTGGTCATATTTTTCTGCTAACTGGAGCGGATACAATGACCTATCTGCATTAGCTGATAGACTTATACAGCTGCGAATAGGATTACATTCAAACGCAAACATGCCGGAAGGTTTTGGCTTGATAATAGATGATATCACTCTTTCTGATTCCACCTATACTCACTCAGGAAATGACATCATCCCGATATCAATGCCGACAATGTATAATTATCCAAATCCATTCAATCCAAAAACAACTATTAGTCTGAATATTATTGAAGATGATGATTATACTTTAAGAATTTATAATTCTAAAGGTCAATTTGTAAAAACCTTATTTTCAGATCATTTAAATATTGGAACAAAGAATATTATTTGGAATGGGTTAGATGCAAAAAATGAACAAGTTAGTTCCGGAATATATTTTTATAAATTAGAAAATAAAAAGATAAGCATTATAAATAAAATGTTATTATTAAAATAAACGGAGGATAAAATGAAAAAGTTAATAGGTACTTTAATCTTTATATTATTAACACTAAATGCTTTTGCATTTCAGGTTAATTATGAAGAGGCAAGCAAAGTTGCTACAATGAAATTACAAGTTAGTGATCATAAAGAATTAAATATCGCAAATGTAAATGAGATGATTGGCGAGCAAGGTGAGATCCTGGCATATGTTTTTGATCTCAATCCTGTAGGTTTTATTGTCATATCAACTGATACTGATATAGCACCAATTGTTGCTTATTCTTTCCAAACAGATTTTTCCATGGAAAAAAGCAATTTTAATCAAGGCTACATCTTTATCGAAAAAGGGATGAAACTTCAGCAAGAAGCTAATGAACTTATTGCTAGTGACGTAAAACAAGCTAATAATGAAATGTGGGACAAGTATCTCAGTGGAAATGAACAGTATTTTTTAACTCGAGATGTAACCTGGCCACCAGATGAATATGGCAGCAGTACTGAAGGCTGGATAGAACTTGAGTGGAATCAAAGTCCTAATCCTTACTACACTTTCTGTCCTATGGATCCAGGGTCTGGTACACGTACTGTTGTGGGTTGTGTTGCTACGGCAATGGCTCAGATCATGTATTTCCACCGCTATGTTGGAAATCCTAATTTTAGTAGTGATAGTGATGATTATTGGTCAACATATACTACTCCATCAATACACTTGGATAATGATCATAATGTTTATGATTTCCCTTCCTATCCAGAATTAAATGTTCATTTAAATGATCTTGCAGATGCCTTTGAAACTAATGCGGAGATCACTGATGATATGATCTCAGCTATCAATTTTGGGGCTGGTGTTTCAGTTGAAATGGGCTACTCATCAAATGGATCAGGTGCCTATACTGGTGATGTACCTTATGCACTTCTTAATAAATTCGATTATGATTCAGCACAGTTAGTTAGTTACATAAATACTACATTCTATACAAATCTGCAAAATAATCTGATGAATGCAAAACCCGCATTTTTTGGTATTACGGGAACAAATGTAGGACATGCAATTATCTGTGACGGCTGGAATGAAACAGATAATACTTATCACCTGAATATGGGTTGGGGTGGTAATTCCAATGGTTGGTATACACTTCCATCTGGAATGCCTGCTGGTTATAATCAAATCTCTAATGCTGTAATTAATATTGATGGAGGAGAACCTTTCGTTGAAGTTTATGGTCAGGTCGTTGCACCTGGTGCTGATCTCACATTAGCTCATATTACTCTGGACGGACCAAGACATTATGAAATACAAGTTACTGAGCCCCCGTTTTTTAATATCCCATGGGTAAAAGGCGGATTATATCAAGCCACAGCAATTATTGAACTTGAAGCTGGTGGATATTTTTATAAAACTTACGAAACTACACTTAATGAATCCAACACTTCAGTCGCATTTATTTTAGATAACTTTGAATTTATCGACGGTTCGGTAACTGCTTCAATGAATCCGGAAAATACATCTGTAGCAATTTATGATGGATCTCAAATTGTTAGTGAAGGATTAACTGATGCTACAGGTGACTTTGCTATACCGGGATTATTACCCGGAGATTATTATGCTACAGCCAGTTTAGATGGGAATTATTTTGATGAGCAAGCCTTCACAGTTACAACTAACAATCAAACCATTAATTTTGAATGTCTCGAATTAGGATATGATCATTTTCTTGGATATAGTTCTGAGCCAACCAGTCAGTATCAGCTTTTAGCTACCATGGGTGTTGGGATAAAAGTATTTGGTGATGTATTAATCGGTCATGATGATGATGCATTAGCTAAGATAGCATTCGTTGCTCCATTTAGCTCTGATCAAGGCAGCATAACTGCTGAAATTTGGGATGGGAACACTTTAGTTACGGATAAAGAAGTTACAAACTTCTCGGAAGGTAATTGGAAAACAATAGTTTTTGATAATTTCGTTCCAATTGATACAAATAAAGAGTATTATGTTGGATACATGGTAAGTTCTAACAGTGGTGTACTTCCATCGGCGTATCATGATGATGGTCCACTTATTGATGGTGGTGCTTTTATAAGGATCGGCGGGAACTGGACTTCTCTCAATGCCGGCGTTTTCAATTATAATTTCTGTATCCAGGGAATCGCTATTTCTACAAATCCTTCAAGCTCAGATGATAATATAGTTCCTGCAAATATTAATGCATTAAATCAGAACTATCCAAATCCTTTTAATCCTGAGACAACAATATCATACGATCTATCAAAGAATTCTAACGTGGAACTTTCAATTTACAATCTTAAGGGACAGATAGTGCGAACACTTGTGAATAGTTCTCAAATTAGTGGACATCATGAAACTGTTTGGAATGGAAAAGATGATAGCGATAAAGATGTCTCTTCCGGTATCTATCTATATAAATTAAACGCTGGTAACAAATATATCAGTACTAAGAAAATGATATTACTTAAATAATATTATCAAAGATCATATCAGCCGTTCCGAAACACCGGAACGGCTGTTTTTTTCTTGCTTGACATATAATTATATATTATTTAATGTTAATATAATATTAGATAAGAAGGTATGTATGTCATTAGAAAATAACATTGAAGAAGTTAGAAAAAAGATTAAAAACGTTTCCCTAAAAGCCAATCGAAATCCCAATGATATTAAATTACTGGCTGTAACAAAAACACGTACAGCTGAAACTATTGATGAAGCACTTCACAGTAGTATTGAATTTATTGGTGAAAATAAAGTTCAAGAAGCTGAAAATAAGATACCTTTCTTGAAAGAAAATTTCAAAGAATTTCATTTTATCGGCCATCTTCAATCCAATAAGATCAACAAATTAATGAAATTGAATCCCGATCTAATTCATTCTATTGAGAAGTATTCTACTGCAGAAAAACTAAATAGTTATCTTATACAGCATTCGCAATATCAAGATGTTCTGATCGAAGTAAATACTTCGGGAGAAGAAAGTAAATTTGGGCTTAAACCGAGTGAAACAGTACAATTCATTACATCTGTAAGTAAATTACCGAATATCAGAATAAAAGGTTTGATGACCATTGGATTATTTACTGCTGAAGAGACAGCGATAAGAAATTGTTTTATAAAATTAAGAAAATTATTTGAGCAGATCAAAGCTGCCAATATTCCTAATGTAGAGATGAAATATTTATCTATGGGAATGAGTAATGATTTTGAGATCGCTATCGAAGAAGGTGCGAATATTATTCGTCTTGGGACAGTGATCTTTGGAGCTAGAAACTATTAAAGCGGAGAAATTATGTTATCAATTATTGTTTTTTGCAGTTTACTGATATTATCATATTTATTAGGATGTTTCTCAACTGCAAAGCTAATAACAAAATCGTATAAAAATATGAATGTATATAAAGTGGGATCGGGATATCCTGATACTCAAAATATATTTACAAATGTTGATAAGACACTGGGGATTTTTATTGCAATTGTAGATTTTGGTAAAATGATCTTTTATATGATACTATTAGACTTCTTGTTGAATTACCTACCCATAACTAATATCATCGGGAATATAGGTTCAAATAATAATTTGTTTATTATTGGGTTTTTTATGGTCATTGGCCACTGCCTGCCTGTTACCCACCACTTCAAGGGTGGTAGAGGTCTTTTCACTTATATTGGTTTTATCCTGTTTTTTGCTCCATTCCCCATGTTGATCATATTAGTTTTAGCAGTGATACCTGTCGTTGTTTTCAAGCAATTACGTTTTGCTCAATATATGGTAGTTTTATTACCTCCCTTTATTAATTTCTTTTTCGAAAGAGATCCTGAAGTTTTAGCAAAAATGTTCATTGCAGCCATATTAATGGGAATTATAAATTTTATTGTCTCAAAAAAATTGGGTGAAATATAGAATATTCAGTTCAATCCTTGAAAGTAAAATTCTATCTAACTTGAGAAAGGAGGATAAATGATAGAAAAAACCGTACATAATGACATCGAGTTGATTGCCTTTGGAAATGAATCAAAAGATGAAAAAAAACTTCTTAAGCAATTTGTAAATTATCATTGGGATTTTTATAAAAATGACCCTAAGTATGTTCCACTGTTAGATTACGAATATCATGGTTTTAAATTAATTGGAATGACGGGGTTTTTTGAACCTAAGAACCTATTCTTTAAACATGCTAAAATGCGTTTCTTCATGGCATTTAAAGCTGGGAAATTAGTAGGACGATGCAATGCATTTACAAATTCCCGGCATAACGAGCATTGGAATGATAAAGTTGGTTTTTTCGGTCAGTTTGAATGTATTGATGACAAGGAAATTGCAAAAATACTTACCACGGCAGCAATAAGTTTCTTAAAAGATCTGGGAATGGATACAATTCGCGGACCGCAGAACCTTCCTGTTAATGATGCAACTCCCGGATTCCTGACTAAAGGATTCGATACCAGACCTGTAATGTATTATCATTATAATAAGCCGTACTATTCTTCTCTTGTAGAAAAACTGGGATTTAAAGCAGTGAAAAATGTTTTTTCTTGGGAACAAACTCCCAGCAGACCTATGGAAGCAAAGCTGGTGAGATTATGTCAGAAAATTATTGATCGCTATGATGTTACGATCGAAGAATGGGGTGAACGTTCTTTGGAAGTACGAAAAATAGAAATGCTTGATATTTATAATGCTGCCTGGAATGATAACTACGGATTTGTCCCTTTCACACAGGAAGAATTTGACCAGATAATTGAAGATATGATGCTCATTATGGATAAAAAACTATTTATCTTTATCTATGTAAAAGGAGAACCTGCAGCCTTCTTTGGAGGAGTTCCCAATGTTTCTGAATATCTTGGACGTATTGGATCTTTCCGGCATATGGAATTGATACGTGCCTTAAAATTGATCTTAGGTGCAAAAAAAGCAAAAGGATTCCGATTAGGCTACCTGGGAGTTAAACCCAAATTCAGACGTTTAGGACTTGATGGGATCATGATCTGGAAACAAAAACAATATTCACGTACCAAATATGACTATTGCGATATGGGTTGGATATTAGAAGATAATAAAATGGTTATTCGATTAGTTGAAATGATCGAAGCTAAAAAAAGCAAAACCTATACGATCTATGAAAAGGAAATAAGTTAAATTATGATCAAAGTTATTGAGGTCAAAACTAAAAAAGATTTGTTAAAATTCATAAAATTTCCGTTTAAACTATATAAAAAAGATACCAACTGGGTAGCTCCGCTAATATCTGAGCAGAAGAAATTCTTTGATCCTAAATGCAATCCGTACTTTGAACATTCGGAAGCAACTTTTTTTCTAGCTTACCAAGATAATGAAATCGTTGGCAGGATCTCTGCTCAAACGAATGAAATGCATAATAAGA
The DNA here is from genome assembly GCA_030765535.1 of Candidatus Tenebribacter davisii. Taxonomy (GTDB): domain Bacteria; phylum Cloacimonadota; class Cloacimonadia; order Cloacimonadales; family TCS61; genus Tenebribacter; species Tenebribacter davisii. Next base: position 486 of record JAVCCH010000030.1, on the reverse strand, counting down.
CCCATGCAGATAAAGTTGGCTTTTTTGGATTCTTTGAAAGCATTGATGACCAGGAAGCTGCTGATGCCCTTTTTGAAGCTGCTGGAAAATGGCTTGCAGACAAGCAGAAAGATATAATGCGCGGTCCGGCAAATTTCTCTGTAAATGATGAGTGCGGACTGTTGGTTGATGCTTTTGATTCCTCACCTGTATTGCTGATGACCTATAATCCGGAATATTATATTAACCTATATGAAAATTATGGTTTAACAAAAGCAATGGATCTATTAGCTTATTATGTACCTGTAAAACAACCACCGGAACGCTTAGCCAGACTAGCACGAAAAATTGAAAACCGGGGAAATTTTACAATTAGATCTCTGCCCTCAAAAAACAAAAAAAAATTAAGGACTGATATCGAGACGATCTATCGGATCTACGAAGAAGCCTGGGAAAAAAATTGGGGCTATGTTCCCATGACTGAAAAAGAATTTGATCAACTAGTTG
>JAVCCH010000151.1 GCA_030765535.1 Candidatus Tenebribacter davisii | reverse complement strand
GTATTTTGGATATTGGTGTATATCCTATTAGTTTTTATCATCTAATACAAAAATCTCCAATCAAAGAGATAAACGCAATTGCTAACTTCACTGAATCTGGAGTTGATGCTTCTTGTGATACAGAAATAACAGATGAAACAAACGGTAAAATTTATATAAAATCAAGTATTGATAAAATCCAATCAAATGATGCACGACTTATTTATAATAATGGAATTATAGAAATGAAAGATTTTTCTAGATGTAAAGAGTTATACATCAATGGTGATCGTATCAATTTTGATTATGTTGGAGAAGGGTTCCCTCACCAAATAGATTCATTTGTTAAAACTATCGAAAATAATAAAATTGAAAATGATATTATGAACTTCAACACATCTTTAAAATGTATGAGAACAATGGATAAAATTAGAAAAACAATAGGTTTAAAATATCCATTTGAGTAAACAAAACTCAAATATTATTGAATATTATATCTATATTAAATAAGGGCCTGTAAAGAAATAAGAATCTGAGAAGATTTTTAAGAACTACAGGTTCTTTCTTTATAAATCAAAGAAAAAGGCACACGTTCGTGCCTTTTTGCGTATAAAGAAATACGCTTCTATAAAGAAGTTGATTTTTATCTAGCTTATTCAGTTTTAGTTAATCGTTCGAAACTGCTTATTATAGAATTTCTTGAGATTGTAACCAATTGCGATTAGATTTAACTCTAGTTTAATGCCAGAAAACATGGTTCTTGTAAAACGACGGAATTTCATATCTTCTTTGATAATCCCAAATGCGCCTTCAACTTGAATAGAACGTTGAATTCTTAATTCAATGCCAAGTTTTGAATCAAGGTTTTCTTTGACTTTTTCTTTCATTTCTTTATATCCATTTAATACAGATATAGTTCGGTTACCTTTGGCTGTTGTACAGTATTTTTTCTTGCGACACTTGTCACAATAAAAACATTCATAATTTGTTTTTGTATGTGGGTATTCGATATATTTGCTCTCATAATCATATTGTTTAATGAATTTCTTATTGCTTGGACATATATAGTTGCCTTGTTTATCTTGTCTAAAGTTTTCTTGTTTATATATTTTCTTTTTAAACTTAGGTTCTCTTTCTTTTGACCACATTCCGTATTTCTGATATAACTCCATTCCCTGTTCTATACAATAACTATAATTGTCATAACTTCCATATCCTGCGTCCGCTACTGGATATGTTGGATAGTTATTATACATGATGTTGTATTTCTCTAGTATCGGTTTAAAGGTCTTATGGTCAGCTCCATTTTGATAGGCATCTATTACCATTATGTATTCGTTACTTACACCTATTTGTACATTATATCCAGGCTTAAGTTGCGCATTACGCATATGATCTTCTTTCATATGCATAAACGTTGCGTCATGATCTGTTTTAGAATAGCTGTTTCGCTTAAGACCTATGATTAGTAAGTCTTTCTCGTACTCCTGGAGTTTATTAGAGTATCTTGCTAAATCATCGTAGATTCTCTGTATTGGGTGTTTTCATTTCCCTTTACCATAAACCAATTTAATGCCTAGGTGATTGATTAGTCCCACCAATCGATCTGCTAGCCTTTTTATTTCCTTTGGTTTGTATTTTTCTTTTGTTTCGATTTTCTTATATCCATGTTGTTTCATTATTTCATTTAATTCTGGGATAGATTTTGTTATTTTGATGTATAGTTTGTCACGAAACTTTAGAATCGATTTCTTCCACTTAAATGTATATTTATTTGCGTCAGCTTCGATCTTTGTTCCATCAATATACAATTTATCTGTCTCTATGTCTTCGCGCTTCATTATTTCTTGATTTATCTCAAGGAATAACGAATCTAGTTTGTCTTTCACTTCATTCATGACATTATTAATCAATGTATGAGATGGCGCTGCCATCCCTTCGATTAAATACATGAATCTGATATCATTTATACATGCTTCTTCAAGCCTTCGTGTGCTTCTATAACCAATCATATAGCCAAATAGTATGGCGTTCAATATCTTGACTCTGTTTTTCGGTATTCTTCCTAGATTACTTTCTCTACCGAAGTATTTTTCTAACTTTATTCCTTTCGTGAGTTCAAGATAGGTATGTACTTCTGAATCTTTTTCGATAATAATTTCTAAATCCAGTGGTAATACCAATTGTTTTGTTGTATAATCTACTGTGTATTTTATTGGTGTTTTCATACCTATATTATACCAAAAAACCAGTCTCGAAAGAGTCTGGTTTTTGTTTTTATCAATTTTTTTGTTTTTGGGCTATTTATTTACAGCCCCTTATTATTTTTGTTAAGATTTAAAATTATTAAATAAGTGATATTTACATAAATAATTCTTTGTTAGTAATAATATCAATAGGCTGATTACAATAATCCTCCCAATCATTTCTGAAATGATTTAGTAATATTGATGTGTAATAATTATTATCCGCTTCATGTCCTAGTAAATAATCACCAGACACGCCCCATATTAACTCGACCAATTCTGGTTTGTCAATAAATGGGTTTCTATTTCCTTGATATGTGTAAATAACTTGATTCCTTAAAATCTCTTTTTCACT
>JAVCCH010000125.1 GCA_030765535.1 Candidatus Tenebribacter davisii | reverse complement strand
GTTTCAGGAATTGATTTCAATTCTGTAACATTATAAATATATCTTGCTCGTAACATCCCGCTTTCTTGTTTATTAACTTTAATGTATTCTTTGATGAACAGTTTAGCACGACTTACTATATCCTTAGGAAGATCTTGTTTATTATATTCTTGAACTATCTCAATCAGCCAATCCTGATAGCGATCAAGTAGGCATTCCAGCAAGTTGTTTTTGGTTTTGAAAAGAGAATAGAAAGATCCAACAGATGAATTTGCTTTTTTAACAATTTCCTGAATGCTGGCTTTATCAAAGGTGCTGTCGATCAGCATTTGTTGGGCAGTATCCAAGATATTTTCCATTGTCTTTTTACTGCGAGCTTGTTTTGGTTTGCTTATCTTTAATGAATCAGGATTTAAATTCATAATTTATTACTTCTCCTTTTTAGAATTAGAATACTAATTCTAAAAATTGAGACGGGATTTTTGCGTCAAGATTTTTTTTCTTGCATAATAAAAGAGAAAGATTTATTCGATGGATTGTTAAATTATAAAGTGTAAATTGTCTTTGCGAGGAACCTTTCAATGGCATTGATCGAAACAATCACTATCTTGTAAGAAAGGAAAGAAGAGAAAAGAGGAACAAAATAAAAAAATTAATTCTAATTATTATTTTAGGATTTATTATGACCTTAAATGCAAATGAATATTTATCTCCGGAACTGGAACCTTTACGCCCATATTTAAATAAAATGCGTTTGGCAGTTATTGGTGCCAAGAGCTTTACAGATTTCAATTATCTTTCAAAATTTTTAATAAATATCCTCAATATCGAAATGATCATCAGTGGTGGTGCACCTGGAACAGATGCCTTAGCCAGACAATTTGCTGTTCAAAATGATATAAGATATCTGGAATTTTCACCTGATATAAAAAAATTTGGTGACAAGGCAAAGCACATACGTGATAAATTGATCGCAGAGAAATGTGATGAGTTAATCGCTTTTTGGGATGGTAAATGTGAGGGAACAAAATATACTATGGAACTGGTAGAGAGTCTTGGGAAACCTGTAACAATAATCTGGATATAATAACCTAATGAAGAATGTAATTATAGGAATTCATGGATTAAAGAACAAACCGCCAAAGGATCTTTTAGAAAAATGGTGGAAAAAAGCTATCTTGGATGGACTCGATGCTATTGGTTATAGTATTACTGATATCGAGTTTGAACTGGTTTATTGGGCTGATCTTGAATATTCCAAGCCATTGGATCCACAAGTTACTGATCCTAAAAATCCCCTATTCCTTGAACATCCATATGTCCCAATTAATAAATCTGGAATACCGGAAAAAGAATCAAAAATAAAAAGGAAAATAATAGATAAAATTGATAAAGGATTTGATAAATTATTCTTACATGATAAAGGGATTGGTGGAATTGAAAAGATAGTTGATGCAACTATAAAACGAATGTTTCAGGATCTTGATACATACTATCATGGCTTTTGTAAAATTGATAAAACACAAAATGCCAATTACGCGTTCAAACAGAGATTAATAAATGTCTTAAAAAAACATGGACATAACCGTATTATGCTCATTGGGCATTCCATGGGTTCAATCATTGCTTATGATACATTGATGCAGAATTTCCCCAAGCTGAAAGTAGATACTCTGGTAACAATTGGTTCTCCACTTGGTTTTCCATTGATCATCAAGAAGATCCTTTCTGATCAACATAAGGAAATTACGCTTAGATCACACCCCCAAACCCCGGATAACATTATCTCTGCCTGGTATAATTTTTCCGATCTCGATGATAAAATAACTTTAGATTATCAATTAGCAGATGATTACTCAGCAAATAATTTTAATATTAAACCTGTCGATATCCTTATTAATAACACTTACGAATATAATGGACAAAAAAATCCTCATAAGGTTTATGGCTATTTACAAAAGGAAAGAGTTGCAAAAGTAATTGTTGAATTTCTCTCAAAATCGACATCGTTATTTGCAAGATTGTTTAAGAGGTCCAGATCATGAAAAATAAAATATACTCGTTATTAATAGTAATTTTTGTATTCTCTTCGCTTTTTTCACAAACTACTGAGCTGGACAGTCTAAAGTTAAATGTAGATAAAGCAGCAGGTACTGATAAAGTAGATGCCATGAATTCTCTATCTAAAGCTTTTTGGAGCATTGATCCTGAACAAACAATTATCATTGGAAAAGAGACTCAAAAATTAGCTGTGGAATTAAACTATAAACCAGGTAATGCAAAAGCCATAAGTAATATTGGTGTAGCTTATTATTACATGAACGATTTTAATAAAGCGTTAGAGTTTTTAAAAAGCTCATTAATTATACGTCGTGAAATTGGAGATAAGAAGGAAATAATAATAAGTTTAAACAATCTTGGTATCATTTATGAAGATATTAATGAGAATGAACTTGCTCTTAAATACTATTTGGAATCAATGGAGATCGAGTCTGAAATTGGTAATAAAGAGGGTATAGCAGGTTCATTAAATAATATAGGTATGGTATACGAAAATCTAAGCGATTACACTAAAGCGTTAGAATATTTCCGCAGATCAGAACAGATATATATGGAGCTTGGCAACAAATATGGACAAGCAAATACACTTGATAACATTGGATTGATCTTTCGCAATCTTACAAATTATGATAAAGCAATAGAATATCATTTGCAGGCACTTAAAATTCATGAAGAGACAGAAGATAAAGATGGGCTTGCTAATACATTGGGAAATATTGGGATAATCTATGATGATATAGGTGAGCATGATAAGGCTCTAGATTATTACCATCGATCTCTTAAACTGGAAGAAGAACTTGGAAACGAGGTTGGAATTGCAGGAAAACTTAATTACATTGGTATAATTTATGATGATATGAAGCAGTATAATATGGCTCTTCAATATTATATTGATTCACATAATATTTACAAAGACATTTCTCATAAAATTGGAATTGCAGATGTATCCAATAATATTGGCGTTGCCTATAAAAACCAGAAAAAATATGATCAAGCTTTAGATTATCTTCAGGAATCTTTACTATCTTACAGGATAATTGGTAGGAAAAAAGGTATTGCAGCTACTTTGGATAATATTGCAACTGTTTATAAAGAGATTGAGAAATATAACAAAGCATTAGACTATTTTAATCAGGCTTTATTAATTGCTAAAGATATTAATGTTAAAGATTTACAGATCGAGATCCTGGAAAATATATCTGATATCTATTCGATTAAGAAAAACTACAAAAGATCACTTGATTACTATAAATTATACTCAAGTGTTAAAGATAGCATATTCACACAAAAGAGGAAAGATATAATCTCTGGAATGGAGACAACTTACGAGGTTGAACTTCGTCTGGAAGAGCAGGATAAAGAAATCTCTCTTCTTCAAAAAGATAATGAAATTTACAAATTACGTTCAGAAAAACAAAATCTGGCTGTGTGGCTGCTGGTATTAGTTTTATTAATTCTAATGGTTTTAGGATTTGTCAGCTATTACCGCTATAGATCAAATAAAAGAGCAAATATCAAATTAGAAAAAGAAGTAGAAGAGCGAACGCATGAACTAAAAAAAGCAAATATCAATTTAACCAAGGAGATTCAAGAACGTAAGCAGCTGCAAAATCAATTAATTAGGTCTGAACGGCTGGCGGGAGTGGGAGAACTTGCTGCCGGTATCGCTCATGAAATACGTAATCCCTTGGGAAATATCAGCTCTTCAGCCCAGATGTGTCTGAGTAAATACAAGCATCCTGCAGAAGTTCAGCAATTTCTTGAGATCATTCAGGAGGATTCAGATAAGGCAAATTCCATTATAAAAGGTCTTCTAGATTTTGCTAATCCACGTGATGTAAAATTTGAAAGAGGATCTATCTGTAGCGTTATAAAGAGCGTGATAAAAAGAATTAATGCACGTTGCCAGGAAAAGAATATCTCAGTAAATATAGATTGCGGTAAAGACATTCAACCTTCTCTGATGGATGTAAAATGGCTGGAACAAGCTTTTTTGAATCTGGCGGTAAATGCAGTAAATGCAATGCCGGATGGTGGAGAGCTTATCTTTAATGTGAAACAATTAAAAAATAAGATCAATGTAATTTGTGCAGATACAGGAATTGGAATTTCCCCTAAAAATCTTTCCAAAATATTTGATCCATTCTTTACTACTCGTGAAGATGGAGTAGGATTAGGATTAAGCTTAAGCCATCAAATAATTGAAGATCATAAGGGCAGTATCCAAATAGAAAGTAAGGAAAAAGTTGGAACACAAGTAGTAGTTGAGATCCCAATGCTAACTTAAATGGAGAAATAATGGTAAAAATATTAATAGTAGACGATAACAAGAATATGCAGATAATTTTGAAACAATTATTGAATGATGAAGGATATGAAGTATTTTCAGCATTTAATGGAAAGGACGGTTTAACAGCAGCAATTGAACAAAATTTTGATCTTGTTCTTCTGGATATTCGCTTGCCTGAGATGAATGGAATTGATATTTTACAGCAAATTTCTAAATTTGAAAAAGATATGCCGATAATTATGATAACTGCCTACGGTGATGTTGAGACTGCAGTTGAAACAATGAAATTAGGTGCTTATGATTATATTACTAAACCATTTGTGAATGATGAATTGAAGATAATCATCCGCAATGCACTGAATACAAATGAATTAAAACAGGAAGTAAAAACCTTACGGAAACAACTGGCAGAAAGGAATAATGAAGAAATATCAATGGGGAATAGTCCCACTATTATGAGAATATTAAAGCAGGTAGAATTGGTAGCTACAACAGATATGAGTGTGATCATCCAGGGGAATAGTGGCACAGGTAAAGAAGTTATTGCAAATTTGATCCATAAACAGAGCAAAAGAAAAAATAATGCTTTCATTCCAATTGATTGCGGTGCAATTCCCGACACTTTAGTAGAAAGTGAATTATTCGGTTATCAAAAAGGTGCATTTACCGGGGCGGACTCAGCTAAAAAAGGTAAATTCGAAATGGCAAATAGGGGAACATTGTTTTTAGATGAGATAACTAATTTACCTCCATCTGCTCAAGCTAAAATATTACGTGTAATACAGGAAAAAAAGATCACAAAAATTGGTAGTACAAAACCTATAAATATAGATGTAAGAATAATTGTTGCTACTAACTTAAATATTGTACAAGCAGTTCATGAACACAAGTTCAGAGACGATCTGTTTCATAGACTCAATGAATTTACAATCTCGCTTCCAACCCTGAATGAAAGGAAAGAGGACATTCCCATTATTGCGGAACAGTTTCTTAATGAAGCTAATATTAAACTTAACAAACAGATCAAAGGATTTCTACCGGAAGCAATAAGAACATTAGAAGAATATTCATGGCCGGGTAATGTGCGGGAATTAAAACATGTAATTAAAAAAGCTGTATTACTAGAAGAAACTGATCATATAACTGAAAGATCATTAGATCTTGAATTTGGACAAATTCAAACCAATCCTTTCAAAGAATCATTGGATAAATACTATAATATGATCATATCAGAAGGAGCATCTTTATCTGATATTACTGCAATTGTAAATGCTGAAATGGAACGTATACTGATAAAACGGATCCTGGTAGAAGCAAAATACAATAAATCAAAAACAGCTAAAACCCTTGGAATTGATCGCAATACACTCTATTCAAAATTAAAATCTCTGGGAATGGAATAGTAGAATTTGCTATCTCAAATGAGCATATTGCGTAATTAACTCAGCAATTAAATATAAAATTTATAATTACGATCACACCAGATTTTAATATTTTAATTAATCTCACTTTTCTAATTTGCTATAATCCAATCTTTTAACATATAGTTTGTATTTTTTTTATTCATTTTGAATTCGTATGGTACACATTTTGCTTTAACTTAAGAGAAACAAAAAAAGGGAGGAAAAAGATGAAAAAGATGTTAATTCTTTTGGGTTTAAGTTTGATGGTATGTTCACTTGTAGCTACAGATTTCATGCAACCAGCCCAAGTTGCAAAAGACAGCTATAGTCCTG
>JAVCCH010000037.1 GCA_030765535.1 Candidatus Tenebribacter davisii | reverse complement strand
GAAAAACATTGGAAGAGTTAAAAAGTGAGAAGAAAAAAATGACTTTTGAGTTTTACAGACTATTAACAATGTTTTTGGGAATTCCACCCAAGAAATTTACTTTTGAATACACCGATAAAGATAAAAAATTTCATCGTGATTTAGATATTACTCCAATAGATTTTTATACTAAATATGTTACTGTTGATCTGAAGGATTATATTAGCATTATTAATGCTCCCACCCAAGATAAACCATTTAATAAAACTTTCACGGTGCAATATCTGGGAAATGTGGAAGGAGGAAATAAAGTAAAATATCTCAATGTTGATATGAAAACTTTCAAAGAATTAGCATTATCACAACTCAAAGATGGAGTTCCCGTCTGGTTTGGCAGCGATGTTGGGCAAAAGATGAAACGAGAAAACGGTATTTTGTCTGAAGATATCTATGATTATGAAAATGCGCTCCAATCAGAATTTGATCTTGATAAAGCCGGAAGACTTGATTACGGAGAAAGCCTGATGACTCACGCAATGGTATTTACTGGTGTAAATTTAATTGATGATGTTCCCAATAGATGGAAAGTGGAAAACAGTTGGGGTGATAAAAATGGAGAAAAAGGCTATTTTGTGATGAGCGATAAATGGTTTGAGGAATACAATTATCAAATCGTTATAAATAAAAAATATCTTTCCAAGGAATTAAAAAAAATCTGGAAACTTGAACCGATTATTTTAAAACCATGGGATCCAATGGGTTCTTTAGCATTTTAAAAAAGAAAAAAATGAATTTTGGAAAAAAAGCAATTGAAATTATAATAGGAACCGAATATCCTGCGATCAATCATTCGTTATATAATCTCGGCATTATCAAATCTTATGAAATCAAGGAAAATAATGTTCAAATCATGATGGCTTTACCAGCGCTGAATATTCCAATTTTGGATATGTTAATCAATAGTTTTAAACAACCCCTGGAAACAATGCAATCCAATGCAGAAATTGATACAATCGTAATGACGCAAGAAGAATTGCAGAAATTTCTAACAATGGAACAAAGTGCTTGGAAAGGATTATAAGCGATGTATTTTAACAATTCTAATAATAAATAGAAAATGAATACTCTATTAACTGAAAAAATATCAAGGATAAATTATAAAGCATTTATCTGGCACGGACTTTTTCTTTCATTTGCTTCAAATTTTATGGATGTGCACACCATCATTCCGACAATATTGATAAAAGCTGGCGGAAATGCAATTTTATTGGGTATTTTAACTGCTATAATGATGGGCGGATCAGGATTAATGCAGATTGTTTTTGCAGGTTTTTTATCTAATAAAACGCATAAAAAAAATCCTCTTTTATTTGGAATTAACCTTAGAGTTATTGCACTTTTTTTGCTGGCATTTCTTCTTTTCAAATCGAGTTACATTGCCAACGAAACGTTTATTATTTTCATTTTTATTTTAATTACAATTTTTTCGTTCAGTGGTTCATTTGCAAATGTTTCTTATGTCGATATTATGGGAAAATCTATTATAGATACAAAACGAAAAGAATTCTTCTCAATCAAACAGGCTATCAGTAGTATCGGAATTTTTATTTCTGCGATTCTTGTGCGTGCATTACTCCAAAAATTTTCCTATCCCAATAATTACGGAATTTTGCTTTTAGGGGCAGCGATCTTATTGTTTACGGCTTCTTTAGGTTTTTGGAGAATCAAAGAAATCAGCGTTGAAGTGAATAAAAAACGCAGTTTTAGAGATTTTTTCAGATTGATACCACATGAAATCTCTCATAATTCAAATTTGAAAAATTATTTATTTATTATAAATTTTTTAGGTCTTGGTTTCAGCTTCATTCCCTTTATGATCATATTTGCGAAGACAAATTTTGAATTAAGCTATAATTTAATCGGGAATATTCTTCTTTTTAAAATTATCGGAATGTTGATAACCGGATTAATTCTTTACAAGAGATCTGCAAAATTTGAATATAAAAAGTTGCTATATTTCAGTTTTGTTCTGGGTACAACTTTGCCGATCCTTAGCTTGATCTTTGCTGATAACCACATTATGTATCAATTGCTTTTTGTTCTAACCGGTATTCTAATTACGACTTTCAATATTTCCAGAAACGGTATTTTAGTGGAAATTTCCAATAATGAAAATCGGGTAACATATACCGGAATTTCCGGAGCTGGAAGTATTCTGCCAACGATTTTTCCGCTTATTGCCGGTATTTTAATTTCAGTTTGTGGATATCCTGTTACTTTTATAATGATCTCATTAATTATTGCTTTTAGTTTTATCTTTATAAGAAAATTAAAATGCCGATAATAGGAAATTAAAATTATGAGAAAAATATATCCAGATTCCAAAGTAGAGATTCAAGGTCTCAGTGCAAAATTTTATGATACTCTAATGAATTTTATGACATTTGGTGGTTACAGTTGGTTCATAAAAAAAGCGATTCATTCGATGAATATTATATCAAATGATGTAATCCTAGATTTCGGTGCTGGAACAGGAAGGAATGCTCTTTTAATGAACGAATTCCTTTCTGAGAATGGCGAAATTCTAGGATTGGAAATTTCTAACCTGATGATAGATCAATTTAAAAACAAGACGAGAAAGTTCAAGAATTTAAATGTTATAAATCAAAGAATTGATCAACCTTTCGAGCTTGAAAAAAAATATGATAAAGTCTTTATTTCATTTGTGTTGCATGGTTTTCCTTTGGATGTTCAAAAACAAATAATCCAAAATGCTTTCAATGCTTTAAAAAAAGATGGTAAATTTATTATCCTTGATTTCAATGAATTTCTTATTGATAAAACACCACTATATTTTAGAATCCCTTTCAAAATAATTGAATGCAAATATGCTTTCGAATATGTAGAACGAGATTGGAAACATATCTTATCTGAATTCGGTTTCAGTAAATTCTCAGAAACCCTATTTCTAAAAAAACATATTCGTTTGTTGAAAGCAATAAAGTGAGGTAAAATAATGAAACTGTTAATGATCTATACGGAAAAGTTTTCCTATAAAACCAATATTAAAAACTTGGAATCTGTAGAATATTACGAAGAGAATAAAAAGATTGTAAATGCTCTCGTTGGTTTTATCCAAGTAGAACAAAAGGACGAAGAAGATATTTCTAAAACAGAAACAAAAATGATCAAAAACCTGAAATGGGCTGCAAATAAAAATAATACGAAGAATATTATCCTACACTCTTTTGCTCATTTATCTTTGAGCAAGGCGGATGAAAAAATAACCAAAGAGATGTTTGATCGAGCAGAGAAAAGGTTAGAAAATTCTGGTTATGAGGTTTCCCAAACTCCTTTTGGTTATTTTCTGGATTTAGATATTCAAGCTCCGGGGAAATCATTAGCAAGGATTTTTAAGGAATTCTAAATGATAGAAAAAGCTGCTGAGCTTATAAAGAACACAAATCATATAACAGCATTTACTGGAGCGGGAATTTCAGTAGAAAGCGGAATACCACCATTCCGTGGTGAAAATGGGTTATGGAATAAATATGATCCAGTCTTTTTAGATATAAATTATTTCTATCAAAATCCTCTCAGATCATGGAAAATGATCAAAGAAATTTTTTATGATTTCTTTGGAAAAGCAAAGCCGAATGCTGCTCATATTGCTTTAGCAAAAATGGAACTATCAGGTTATGTTAATTCAGTAATTACCCAAAATATTGATAATCTTCATCAAGAAGCAGGTAGTAAGAATGTATATGAGTTTCATGGGACATCTCAAAATTTAATTTGTATGAACTGTCATAATACATACTCTGCAAAGGATATAAATCTATCAATTCTCCCACCAAAATGTGAAAAATGCGGTGAAATCCTCAAACCCGATTTTGTTTTTTTCGGAGAACCTATCCCGGAACCTGCAAATTCAGCTTCATTCCGTGAAACAGAAATTTCTGACCTATTCCTGCTTATTGGATCAACCGGGAAGGTAATGCCTGCTTCCATGATCCCGTTTATGGCAAAAATGAACGGAGTAAAAATTATCGAAATAAATATCAAACCATCAAATTATACAAATGCAATAACTGATATTTTCTTGGAGGGTAAAGCCACTAAGATCATGACAAAATTATTGGAATATCTTGAGGTAAATTAATATGAAAATAACAATAGTTTATGATAATACAACTCGCAAATCAGGATTAATAGCCGATTGGGGTTGGTCATGTTATATTGAAACAGAGAATCGTAATATTTTATTTGATACTGGTGGAAATGGCAAGATCCTGTTGGAAAATCTTATAAGTTTAAATATTGACCCAACCCATATAAATGATGTAGTGATTTCACATCCTGATTTTGATCATATCGGTGGACTTTCAACTTTTTTAAATTTAAATACTAAAGCTAAAGTTCATATTCCAATCTCCTTTCGTGGAATAAAATATCCAAATAAAATTGAGTATTATGATAAACCTACCAAAATTTATAAAAATGTTTTTCTTACTGGTGAACTGGGAAATCGTGAACAATCTTTAGCTATTGCTACTGATAAAGGATTAATATTGATAATCGGCTGTGGACATCCGGGTGTAAAAAATATAATAAATTCTGTAACTAAATTTGGGAACTTATATGCCATAGTTGGTGGTTTGCACGGATTTAAGGAATTTGAAATTATAAATAATATCACAAAAATCTGCCCTGCCCACTGTACTAAATATAAAGATAAGATAAAAAGTCTATTTCCCTCAAAATACCTTGAAAGTGGTGTTGGAGAAATACTTGAATTTTAATATGTATACGAAAGATGAACTTCAAAACTGCCAATTATGCGATTTGCATAAAACCCGTTTGAATGCTTTAGCTGGAGAAGGAAACATTCATGCCAGAATAATGTTTATAGCTCAAGCACCTGGAGAATTAGAAGACAAAGAAAATAGAATGTTTATTGGACCTTCAGGTATTATGCTGGATAACTTGTTAAAACAATCTCATATTAGCAGAGAAGAAATATATATGACAAATCTAATAAAATGTAATCTTCCACAAAATAGAAGGCCCAAACAGAGAGAGATAATGGCATGTTCAAAATACTTAAATATAGAAATTGCAGAAATAAAACCAAGGATGATAGCTCCTCTCGGTTATTTTGCAACTAAATATCTTTTTGAAAAATATGCTTTAACAAAATTTACGAAAAAGGAGTTTCCAAAATTGATCGGGAATATATTCAAAGTTGAAGATAAGATAATATACCCATTATCTCACCCTGCCTCTTTGCTTTATCATAATGAATTCATTGTCAAATCAATTGAGAATTTTAGTAATCTCAGGAAAATTAAGTAAAAATTATGGAAAATAAAAATTTGTATGTAATAAGCTTTTCCCCAACCGGTACAACCCGAAAAGTACTGAAGGCAATTGCAGATGGAATGAATTTCCAACAAACAAAGCAGATAGATCTCATTAAGAAAAACAATATTAAAAAACAAAATTTCACTGATAAAGATTGGGTTATGATTGGAGTACCGGTTTACTCAAGCAGAATTCCGGAAACTGTTATAAGCCGTTTACAGAACTTTAAAGCAAACAAAACCAATGCTGTAGTAGTAGTTGTTTATGGTAACCGGCAATTTGGTGATGCACTTCTTGAACTGAAAAATTTAGTAGTTGAACTAGGGTTTTTTCCAAGAGCAGCTGCAGCTTTTATTGGTCTACATTCTTTCAGTAGTAATAATTATCCTATTGCGGTTGGAAGACCAGATTCAGAAGACCTGCAAATTGCTTATAATTTTGGGAAACAGGTAATCAGCAAACAGGGAAAGCACAAAAAAATTAAAGTACCGGGTAATTTCCCATATAAAGAAAGATCCAAAAAATTAATAGTTAAACCTGTTACCGATCTAACTCTATGTAACCAATGCGGCTTATGCCAGGAAGTTTGTCCAGTTGATGCGATCTCGATCTACAATAATAGGATAGAGACAAACGAACAGCTCTGCATATATTGCAACGCCTGTGTAAGGGTATGTCCGCAAAAAGCGAGAATAATAGATGATGAGAGAATTATCGGATTTGCCAAAAACTTACATGAAAAATGTAAACAAGCTAAAAGTCCTGAAATTTTCTTATGATAACAATATTAAACTAAAGAGATTATTATGATTAAAATTAAAAATTCCGTAGAAATCGGAAAAATGAGAAAAGCCGGAAAACTGGCTGCAAAATTATTAAATTATATCGAACCATTTGTAAAAGAAAACGTTACAACACTTTACTTGAACGATCTTTGTGAAGATTACACAAAAAAACATGGAGCAATTTCGGCTCCATTAAATTATAACGGATTCCCTAAAAGCATCTGTACCTCGATAAATAATGTTGTTTGCCACGGAATTCCTTCAAATAAAGACATTCTGAAAAATGGTGATATCGTAAATATTGATGTAACTGTGATATTAGATGGATTTCACGGTGATACATCCCGAACATTTATAATCGGTAATGCAAATGATCAAATCAAGAATTTCGTGAAACGAACTGAAAAAGCTATGTACCGAGGAATTGAAGCAGTAAAACCTGGAAAGTATTTATATGAAGTTGGTAAAACCATTGAGAAATATATTAATAAATTTGGCTATTCTATTGTTCGTGATTATTGTGGTCATGGCATTGGACGAGAATTTCACGAAGATCCACACGTCTTCCATCATTTTACTTTAGATAACAAAATTCGCCTTCGTAAAGGAATGATATTCACTATTGAACCGATGATAAATATGGGAAATTCATTTCAGGTGAAGACTTCACAAAAAGATGGTTGGACTGTTACAACTGCTGATGGTAGTTTAAGCTCACAATTTGAACATACAATTTTAATCTTAGATAATGGTGCAGAAATTCTGACAAAAGCATAACATATTGAGAAATCTTATGGATAAAAAAGAATGCATGTGGTATTGTTGCTGCCCAATGAAATTTTATTTTGAAAAGGGAAAATTAAATAAAAAATGGGTAGAAAAATATTGTCACGGAGATTGGCAGAATTGTATTCGTTATCAAAAAGAAGAAAAGGGAATTTATCATCCCGATAATATGCTGCCAAATGGAGAAATAGATGAAAACTTGTAAAAAAAAAATGAGGAGATAAAATGAAATATTTATTTGGTCCCGTTCCCTCTCGCAGACTGGGAATATCACTCGGTGTAGATTTGGTTCCACACAAAGTTTGCAGTTTGAATTGTGTTTATTGTGAAGTCGGCAAAACCACAAATCTGACTATTGAAAGAAAGGAATATATTCCGATAAATGAAGTGCTTAAAGAGTTAAAAGACTATCTTGATCAAAAACCCGAACTTGATTTCGTTACTTTTTCCGGTCAGGGAGAACCAACTCTTAACAGTGGTTTAGGAAAAGTAATTGATTTCATAAAAGACAATTATCCGGAATATAAAGTTGCCGTAATTACGAATGGAACGCTCTTTTGGG
>JAVCCH010000210.1 GCA_030765535.1 Candidatus Tenebribacter davisii | reverse complement strand
TCATTAATGAGTTCTATGAATTCCGATCAATTATATTGACTTCAAATAAATTGTTCAGCGAATGGGGTAGTACATTTGGAGATCAAGTAATAGCGACAGCGATTTTGGATCGTTTACTTCATCACGCAGAACCTGTAGTTATGGCTGGTGACAGTTATAGAATGAAGAGCAAAATTAAGTGAAAATCTGTACCAGTTACGAGTGCCAAAACTGTACCAATTTAAAATGCCATTGACACCAATTCATAAACCTTATTAAACAAAATTATCTTATCAATTATAGTTAATCATCTCATACTTGTAAATATTATGTCAAACTAAACTTCGGCATACTACACTTTATTGTTCAATATTTTTTACCCATTGAAAGAAATTGTAAGTATTCTCGTATTTTGAATATATTTCCGGGGTAATCATATTTTGTTGAAAAATGGAAAAAATAAATTTCTCCATATCCTCTATCTCTGATGAAAATTGAGTTTGTATTGTATATATCCAATTAGAAATAAGTATCTCTCCAACACCATTTTTCATATGAGTGTAAGGGTAACTTGACCATTGTTTTCTTAATATGTCTTTATTTTTTTGTTTTATAATATTTGCAAAATTAGGAGTTGCCATAATTCCGATCATATCTAATTGCTCGTACCATGCTATAACTTCATTCATTGCTCTTCCAGCAACTATATACTGGGATTTTGAATATTCTCCGTAAGATACCGCTCCTCTTAAAAGAATTCCTTTCTTTAATGCAAGAACAAAAATACTTCCAAGTAATTCTCCAAGTGGAACCATGTCCAACACCATAAGCCCAGGCTTTTGACCTACTTTTATTAAGATTATTAAAGTGTCTGAAAATCCCCTAATTTCAATATTACATAATCCTGAATCTATTATTTCTCTCCATTTCACTTGTTTTACATATTTTTTACTCAATTCAACTGAATCATGAATCAAAGTATCCCATATTTCAATTATTTTTTCAGCTTCATTTTCTTCAAATAGCATTTTATTTTTCATTCCCAATGCATCTAGTAATATTACAAACCCTGTTTCACTCTCAATACTATTATGTTGCAAAGTTTATCTCCTTCCAATTTATTTCTTAATAAACTCTAATATAGAATGCTTTTAGTTTTTTCTCCATTGATCAAATACCCCACTTCAAATACAATTAAACTTATATCTACAGATATTGGCTTTTACTTTTACTATTTCCCTACAATTTGCACATTTTTCATATTCCCTGATTTAATCTCTCTAAGTTCTAAAACATGAATATGATATGTTTTATACTCTAAATATACCATATTTTTCCTTATGCAGATTTTTCATCTATCCACCAAACATGCATATTGAAATTCATTTGAATAGATAATATTTTATGAGTGTTTATCAAAGTTACCTGGCTAAAAAAAGGTAATGTGTTCTTCCCCGATTTCCTACCATCAATAATTGCAAAATGTATTGCAAAGTCAGATGCATTTGGCTTTGCATCTGTGAAAATATTCTTCACGATAGCACCTGCAGAAGGTTTAGATCTGATTTCACTTCTATATTCAATAGAATCAACAAATGTTTGAGATGAGACTAATCCTTGATTGAATAAATGACTCAATGTAGATGATCCAGACCACCTTTTAACATGAATTAATTGTTTTTCTTCAGAAATCAAGTCACATACTTCAGTGTTATGCACTAATACACAGTCCATTAGTATATAGTCTGAGTTATTAGCAACTCTTCGATTGTACACGTTTTCACTAGCATATGTTTTATCATTTTTTTTGGTTACATTATCAACTGTCCCATCAAATTCAGGAAAGTCATTTAACTTTGTGCTATTTGTCATAATAGCATCAACTTGATCGGATATTGATTTATAGTAATCAGAGTCAATCAAATACCATTTACCAGCAAAGCTAACATAGTTATTATCTTCAAATTCTATCTCAGAGACAATACATTTAGTGATTGGCCAACCTGAAGTGTATTTATCCGTTTCAAGATTATAATAACTAACCTTATGATTTTCAAAGTCACTCATTTCAATCTTTCCAATTTTCATCTTTTTCAAGGCTGTAATGTAATTTTCTAAACTTAATTCAGAAAATTCAGTTGTATATCTAAAACCTGAAAACTTAATATTACCTAACTTGTGGTAATCAACAATGATCGGGAATACTAGATTCATTGCTGGAAGCTGATTTATTTCCAAGCTGTCGTTTAGTACCTTTAATACTTCCATATTTAAACTGCTTATTCTCTTCTCATCTCTGACAACCTTCACATTATCGATCCAGCCAAAGTTGGCTTTATAATCTTTTTTTGAATAAATTGTCATTGTCTCTTCACACTTTTCTTTGATTTTATCTTTAGCTATATCACATTTCAATGACAAACTGTCTGATCCTGTCATTATAGAAGAGAAATCCTTTTCTTTAGAAATGCCTGTAATTCTTTTTAGCAACTCTTTACTCTGATTGATTCCAAACTCATTTACTTTGCTATAATGACCTTTCTGAACTCTTTTTTGAGTTGAATTAACCTCTGGTGTAAAAAGATCAACACTTAATAGCGTTTTTTCATCGACATTGTTGAGTGTGGTAATTAACCCAAAATTATCTTCTATAAATTTATCTTTTATACTCATGAAACCAGAGCCAAAAGATAGTACCATAATTCTTGATGAATCCAATTCCACAAATAGTAAGGCAGATGAATTTTTGTTTTTCAGATTATAGCTTTCTGGTATTTCTAATAATTCTGATGCCCATTTTGGTGGATCAGGTGATTTTTTCTTGTTTACATATAACGTACAACCCTTTTCAGTAAATTCTTCTACAGGACGCATTTTCGTTTTTTTTATTACAGAAGAGATTGTGACACCTCTCTTCAGTAATCTTATTGATAATGCCCACGTCTTAGTCATACTCTCCTCCTACTTCTTATCTTTTGGGGGACAGGGATCATTTCCATAGGTGTTGCCTGCTCGAATCTTTCCGTCCCTACCGTGTATCTTGGTGTCTGAATTTTGATTCCTTGCGATTTCTTCAGCTCTGTTAATTGCTGCTTCTTGAGTTCTTGTTACTTTTGTTGCCTTTTTGTTGCCTTCACCCTTTACTGCCCAGCCATCCTTGTGATTGACTACATGTTGATTCTTGCCTCGCTTTGTCATAAAATTACCTCCAGTAATTTATTTTTTCAATGTAAAAAATGAAAAGACAGCCTTATTGAAATTTCGGTAGATTTTCAAGATTATCTTTCTCAGTATTATTGTTATCTGTTCGAATATACTTAGAACCATCAACTACAACGACATGAACATTTTCTCCTTTATTCCATTCATTATCCTTACTCTTTGTAATTGTACAGTAAGTATAACCTTTTTCGATATTTGATACTACTTTTGCAAGAGACTCTTTTTGCTCGGTTCCTAAATTATTCCCTTTGTCTTCATGCGTTTTCACAAATTCAATTTTCTCTTGACTGCTATCATATCTTACAGCAGAAATCAGGTAATCAGCCCATTTACTCATAATAATCTCCTTTTTTTCTAATTTTTTATCTATATTTTCACACTCTCAATATACCTGTTAACAATAATCGCATAATTTTTTCCCGCTCTTCATATTTCTTGATGCTTTTTCTGCCCCATTCATTTTTACGTTCCAATTTCCATTATTGTGTACAACATGATGCCGTGTATATCCCACTTAGATTAACTTTCATTTCTCTTTTGCTGGTCTTGGAACGTAATATTTTTCCAGGTCAGGATTGATTCCCATCACTGATTCAATAAATATTTCATCATCACCAAAGATGTCATCGTAATGTTCTGCAAAATTCATCATAATATAACCTCACTTAATTCACAATAAACTTTCTTATCATCCTAACATTAGATTATAAATACTCCTACAATAAATTTGTTCAATAATTATTTGTCAATAAAAATATATTTATTATATCAATAAGAGTAAGAGACTTATATGATATTCACGAGCAATAATATAGTTAACCCCATATCATACGCATGCATTTCATCAATATTACTTTTTCTCGCCGGATACGGCTGATGTAATCCATATAAGCTGCGGAATTACTAAAACAAATATATACTTTTTGATAATTTCTTCCTAATTTACTTTTCTCAATAATTCCAGAAGATTAATATTCAGCATGTAGTCTTCCTTTTCTTGAATATCCTGTAAATCTCCTCCCGGAATTTCCGCATAGTTGTATTGTAAATGTATTAAATCTTTATAGTTAAGATTGATTCCGTATCCTGATGTTTTTCCCTCAATATTACCTTCCTTATCCTCATAATATCCTTTTCTGTAAGAAAATATATCCAGAAATGTCACATCATAACCATTTCCAAATGCATTATCACTATCCATTGCACGAGATTTACCATATAAATAATTAATTGATAAAATATCTTTGCCAAAGATAGATATTATATCGTAAATAATTAATCCTTTAAAAATATCATTGCCCATTGCCATTCTGATAGAAAATGCAGATTCTGTCGCGTAAGGCATTGGTTCATCATAATCCCCATAATCCATAATCGTCTTAGATATGTTACGATAATATAAACTATATACAATATCCGATTTAAAAAAAAGAAAGCTTGAATAATTTAATTCATTTAATGGACTAATTCTGAAGATCATTCCTAATCCATCTGTATATGAGGCTGAATTATCGAGATATCCCATTTCTGTAGCACCCGTACCCTCTGGGGCTAATTCACTTTCGACATAATTATAGTTATACCCTATTGAAAAATCAGAATATGATTGTAATTGTGTGATTTTATCATTATCACTCATCTCTCCGTAAAATTTCAATAAATTCACGCCTAAAGCAAATCCCGATGATGATTCCCATGAATTAAATGTCCCAAGGAAGTTACCATCTTCATCATACGCATCCTGATCGCCATAACCAAAACTACTGCCGAATTTTGCTTGATTGTTTATCATTGGTAGCATTAAACCAATACCTTTCCAGCCCAGGTTTAGATAAGACGAATCGAAATAAATATCATCAAAAACGTCTTCTAAATAGCTGTCATGTGAATAACCCAGGCTAAATCCATCAAAATATCCAAGTTTAGCAGGATTGCTCCATACATCCAGCGGATTCTGATTCCAGATATTAGCTCCTCCAACTACTATACCCAAAGCAGAATTTGTTGCAGATGGATTGATCATAGTAAATATGCAGGTAGGGTTATTATAAGCATTAACGCTTAGACTGCAAATCAATAAAAAAAAGATCATCAACATTTTCATAATTCAATCCTTTTTACTTTTTTTTTAATATTACCCAAAAGCTATTATTTCTAATTCCTCTAATAGGATTTTCTTCAATTCAATATTTTTAATTAATTACATACTCTATATATTTTGAATAACATAAGGATAAATTTACTACTATTTTGGCAAGGAAAAAGTGAGGAAACGATGGGATGCCTGCTTGGCTTTAACAGTTTCCTTGCCATTCTTCAAAAAATTCTTCCAGAAATGATTTCATGAAGTCATGTCGCTTTTGCGCGAGTTTCAAGGCAGTCTGTGTATTCATATTCTCTTTCATTTTCAGCAGTTTACTATAAAAATGATGGAGCGTTGATGGGTCAGGTTGT
The DNA here is from genome assembly GCA_030765535.1 of Candidatus Tenebribacter davisii. Lineage (GTDB taxonomy): Bacteria > Cloacimonadota > Cloacimonadia > Cloacimonadales > TCS61 > Tenebribacter > Tenebribacter davisii. Next base: position 245 of record JAVCCH010000210.1, on the reverse strand, counting down.
TCATCAGCATAAAGACCGCTTTCAAAAGGGATTTCTGGCTGCCACATTATCACGTTATGAGCTCCGCTGTAGGCAAAAGTTCTCCCGATCCCGATTGCTCCCAGCGCATCTAAATTATCGGCATCCTGCAAGATCAATGTTTCAATATCCAGAGCTGTTTTACCCGTTTCAGTAAAATCATATTCTTCATGGAATTCTATGCAATGCTTTATTTTCGCTTTTTGCAGTTCAGAAACATCAATCCC
>JAVCCH010000078.1 GCA_030765535.1 Candidatus Tenebribacter davisii | reverse complement strand
TCTATGAATCAATTCTAATCGGAATTGCTGCGACTATCATCGGGACTTCTATCGGATTAGTATTTTCTTATCTCCTGCAATATCATGGCATTAACATTGGCTCAATGATGAAAGATTCACAAATGATCATGGGTGCTACAATGAGAGCTCAAGTGACTCCTGTAAGTTATTATATTGGGTTTATACCGGGAGTTATTGCCTCAGTTATCGGTGCAATGATCTCCGGAGTTGGCATATATAGAAGAAATACTGCACAATTATTCAAGGAGCTGGAAACATGAGAAAATTATTAATATTCATACTAATTTCATTTTGCACAATTGTTTTTGCAGATTTGCCAGATGGGAATAAACTACTTAAACAAATTGATGAAAATATGTATGCCAAAAACATGATCTCAACCTCTCTGATGATCGTACATGGCAGGCGAAGCAGCAGAACAATGAAACTGAGATCCTGGACTGAAGGAGATGACAGATCATTTTCAGAATACCTGGCTCCACCCAGAGATGCAGGCACTAAAATGCTGAAGTTGAAAGACAAATTGTGGATCTATAACCCATCTGCTGATAGAATAATCCAAATCTCCGGGCACATGCTGCGTCAATCTATGATGGGCTCCGATATCTCGTATGAAGATATGATGGAAGAAAACGAGCTTACAGAGGTTTATTCTGCCGTTACTACCGGAGAAGAGATCTTTAATGATGTAAATTGCTGGAAACTGGAATTAACCGCCATTGTCGAGGATGCACCATATAACACAAAAAAGGTGTGGATAGATAAAGAAAAATTGATCCCTCTGAAAGAAGAACGCTACGGCAAAAGCGGAAAACTGCTTAAAACAACAGAGATCCTGGAAGTTATGAAAATTGAAGAACGCTGGTATCCTAAAAGAATGATTTTTAAGGACATCTTGAAAAAAGGGAAAGGTACTGAGTTTATTATTGAAAATATCCAGTTTGACACAGAAATTCCAGACAGTAGATTTTCCAAGGCAGCCTTAAGGAAATGATCTGATTCTTTGATATTATATTTCATCACCAACAGTTAGAATAATTTGCTTCTTACCTATTCTTTGTTATTGTATATACATTAATGGAGGTTATATGAAATTTATAGAAACTGCAATAGAGATGGAAGAATTAATACAAAATTATTATTTAGACTTGGCAGATAAATGTGCTGCTAATGAAGGTCTGAAAACTATTCTTAAAATGCTGGCAGGAGATCATGAACAGCATGTGGTAAAATTTAAGCAAATGGCTGAGAATGAATGCAGCGAGTTTAAAAGTACAACTGCGTATGAAACAACCATAAATTTTTTCAGAGATCTGCAAAAAGATAATGAGACTTTCAGTTGTGATATTAACCAGCTTAATATGTATAAGAAGGCTCTGGATCTGGTTGGAAAGAAACTTGTATTTTATAATAAATGTGAATCTGATCTTATCAATAAGAAAAATCAGGTAATCCTTAATGAGATAATCAAAGAGGAGAACCAGCACAGATTCGTACTGCAAAATCTTATCGAAATGCTCAGTAGACCCCTGGAATGGGTAGAAAATGCTGAGTTTTATCATATGGATAAATATTAATTTTTTTTTAGATTATATTTTAAATTCTACTACAAATCTTCCGGAAATCTTTATGATCTCTGGAAGATTTTTTTTTTGAAATTCGTGTCTCGATTATTTAGTTATTTTTGCTTTGAATTGTGGAATTTGTGAGATAAACAAACCAGATACAACAATTGATATTCCAATAATTTTTTGAAACTCTAATGACTCTTTAAGAATAATGTAGGCTATGATTGCAGTAAAAACTGGAATTAAATTAGCAAATATATTAGCATTGATGAGCCCGATCTTCCTGATAACATAAGTGATCAAGATATAAGACATTGTGGAGGGAAAGATTGCGAGTTTAGAAATTGTGATCATCACATCCCAAGTAGGTACAACAGATATGAAGTGACTACTCTCAAAGATCAAAAAGACAGGTAAGAAGAAAATTAAACCAAATAGATTCTGCCATTTTACTATTGTGAAACCTGAATAGCGCTCTGTTAAATTTTTTACTGTGATACCATAACATATCGCTGAGAATACAGCAATGAACATCAAAATCACACCTTTTATAGTTGCTGTTCCTGAATAATCTTTAACCACAATTAACAAGACTCCGGTAAATGAAATAAGCAAGCCAACAATACCATAAATTGTTATCTTTTCTTTTATCAAAAAATAAGTTAAAAACGGTGTGAACAAAGGAATAGTTGAAATAATTATCGCACCAACAGTTGCAGAAACAAACGTTAAACCAAAACTCTCTCCCAGAAAATAACAGAATGGTTCAAAGAATGCCAGGAGTAAAAACAACTTATAATCCTTCCGGTCAATTCTCTGTTTTTTACCAGCCACTTTTATATAAATATTCAGTAAAACTGAGGCAATAACTAATCGCAGGAATACTATTGTTATTGGTTTATAAACTAGAAATGCCTGTTTAAACCAGACAAAACTGAAACCCCAGAAAAGAGCTGCCAGAGTAGCTGCTGTATAAACCCATACTTTATCTATTTTCATTCTACCTCAATTTAGAGTTGTTTATATTTTTTTGCCGTTTTAATTGTCAATTGCTTTAGAGAAATGTATTTAGTTTGACACAAAAGAAATTGGAAAGCAGGTTAAGATTTGAAAAGATAAAGAGGAAGATTACGATATCTATCATTTAGATATTAAAGTAAAATGAAAAAATAAAATGAGGAGAATAGTAAAATAATCTTATGGCTAATTGTTATCTTTGTGGAATTAAATTAATTAAAAACAAAAATAAATCGAAAGATCATGTACCACCTGACTGTATTTTTCCAGTTAAGAAACCTTTAAATCTTATTACAGTACCATGTTGTATAAAATGTAATGGAAAATTTAAAGAACTTGATGAGAAAATGAGAAATCATTTTGCAATTTTAGCAGGTGATAAATCTCAAGGTTTAGGGAAGAAATCAACAAGGGAACTTTTTAGAAATAATAAAAAGATGGATGAATTTATTTCAAATACAAAACTACATACTTCATTAAAAGATAAGAATGGTCATCCGGGTCTATTGTATTTTTTTGATGAAGATGAGATCAATTTATGGTTAATAAGATTAGTAAAAGGAATATACTTCAAAAAAGATAAAACAAGATTAGAAAACGTTGAATTTTCAGTAAAACAACATCCTGATATCAAACCACCTTCCTGCGAATCATTTCACGTTGAAGAAGGATTAGAATATTGTCCTTATTTTGTATATAAAATGTTCACGGATGATAAGAATAAAAACTTAGCACATTGGATTTTTATGTTTTATGGTCATTTGATTTTTCAAGTTACTGTTAATAACTAGTTGTTTTTTTGCACAATAATTGTTATATTTGTAAATTTTGAGAAAATATAATTTTATTCTAATACTCAAAACAAAAAGCCCTGCTCGCTAAACGATTCAGGGTTTGATTGTTTGTTTTTAGTGTGATCGTTCCGTTTCCGACGCACACGCAAAATATTAGTGGCAATCAGTTTTAACATTCCAGGTCACCTTCCAAATTGCGCAGTAATGAAGGTCAGGTGAAGCGTCTTGTTATGTGTATTAATTTATTTCCATACTTCGAAACTTTGAGCTACTTCCTCTATTTATCTCTTTTTTTCTTCAGCTTTTTTAACACGAATTTTGTTACTGGCAACTCTCTTATTATTCAAGTTTTTTATCGCAGATTCTGCTTCTTCTAGTTTCGGCATTTCAACAAAACCAAAACCCTTGGACCTACTGGTAGATTTATCTAACACCAAATCACAAGATTCTACGGAGCCATATTCTTCAAAGAGAACTTTTAATTCTTCTTCGGTAGTACTGCGAGCAAGATTAAGTATTATTATTTTCATAATTTAATATCCCTTTAAGTATCTAGTAATTCCTCAGAAATACATTTTAATATTTTTGCGAATAACATCAAAATATACTACAATTTGCGCAGTTTATTTTTCTTATATCTTCGCAATATAGTTTCATTTCTAATTTTATCCTTTTCATCTAAAAACACTTATACAGAGCAATTGAATTAACTTTTTTCTGTCAACTTAAATAATATCTTACAAAAAATATTAATTAATTTCTTTTTACAGTATAGCTAAATAGTATTATAAGGTGTTATAGTAAAACTAAAGCAGTGAATAAATGTTTGTTACTGAAGTAAACAATAACTAAATTAAAAAAAGCCCTGTTCGCTAAGCGAGACAGGGCTTTTACTTTTGGGGAGGAACTATTTAAATTCCGGTTCTACCGGTAAGATCATCAAAATATTTTCACCATCCAGTTCTTTCATTTTTGTACTGAATTCCCAGATAGATTTCAATCCATCAGGAATCAATGATGAAGCGTTCATGCCAATTTTAATGGAATTATCAGTATCATCACCTTCAAATTCCACAAGTTTCACTTCATGTTTCAGATCAGCCATTTTCTTCATCTCTTTCACAGCCAGATCCATACCGCCCAAAGCATCAACAAGTCCGCGCTGGAAAGCCTGCTTTCCTGTCCAAACTCTACCTTGAGCAATTTTATGCACCTCATCTTTCGGCATATTGCGTCCCTCAGCAACCAAGGTAATAAATCTATCATAGAAATGCTGTATTGCATCTTCAGAGATCTTCTTCTCTTCATCAGTTGGATGTCTGTGAGTTGAATATAAATCTGCGTGTTCACCCTTTTTCACAGTATCCCAGTTTACGTGGATCTTTTCATACAATCTTTCGAATACTGGGAATATACCGATAACACCTATAGAACCGGTAACGGAGCTTGGCTGTGCAATAATTTTATCAGCTTTAGCAGCTATGTAATATCCGCCACTGGCTGCAACACCACCCATAGAAACGATAACAGGTTTCTTATTTTTTCCTGAGTTGCACAATTCCACTTCTCTTCCTATCACATCAGAAGCCAGTGCTGAACCACCACCGCTGTCTACACGGATAATGATTCCCTTCACACGTCTATCTTCACGGGCTTGTTTAATTGCTTTAGCAGTTGTTACAGAACCGATAGATTTTCCGGGTACACCTTTTCCAGAATGAATATTACCAACAGCATAGATGAGAGCGATCTTATCTTTCCTGGATGTACTCCATTTGGTTGTGACAACATTGTTATTATATTTTTTTACTATTTTGGCAGATTGGAAGTTAGCTTTGATCTGGTCTTCCAATTGATCTTCATAGATCACACCGTCGATAAGTCCTAGTTCCAGGGCAAGTTGCGCATCCCAATATGGTCCTTCATCAATGAGTTGCTCAACAGGTTTGGCAAGTTTATCTCCTCTTCCCTCTTCTATCATCATTACGATCTCAGCATAGAGATCATCCAGAAGCTCTTCATAAGTTTCCCGTTCTGCATCTGTCATGTGATTCTCACTGATTGAATTCCCGGCTGTTTTGTAATCATGACTTTTCAGGTTCACAACATCCACACCCAAAGTATCAAGCAGATCTTTGAAATATGGCATTTTCACAGAAATACCTTTCAGATCAATTGAGCCTATAGGGTTAAGATAGATCTCGTCTGCTATGGAAGCTGCAAATGCATAGTTTGCACCGCTGATCCCTTCGTAATAGAAGACAATACTCTTCCCGGCTGATTTGAAGTCTAAGAACGACTCTTTTAATTCAGCTCTTTGGGCAAACTTGGCTGAGAAGTTTCCTGATTTGAAAACAAGCCCTTTCACATTCTCATCTTCTTTAAGTTTTTTGATCTCTTTAATTATTTGGGATAATGTTTTCCCCTTTGACATCACAATTTTGAACGGTCCAAATTTTTGAACCGGATTCTTCTCTTTTATCTCACCTTTCAATTTGTAATCCAGGAAGTAATTCTTATTTTGTCCAATAATTGTACGGAAT
>JAVCCH010000105.1 GCA_030765535.1 Candidatus Tenebribacter davisii | reverse complement strand
ACCTGCTTGTAAGGCAGGCGCTCTCCCAACTGAGCTACACGCCCAATATTATAAAATCGAACTAAATGGTGGGCGCGGAGGGACTTGAACTTCCGACCACCTGCTTGTAAGGCAGGCGCTCTCCCAACTGAGCTACACGCCCATTTAATTATGATCACACATTATATTTAAAAGAACAAAAAATTGGTCGGGGCGAGAGGATTTGAACCTCCGACCCCTGGTTCCCAAAACCAGTGCGCTAACCGAACTGCGCTACACCCCGACGACGACCGCAACAAAAAAAATCCGACTCTATAGCGTCAAGATTTTTCTATAAGGATGAAAAAAAATATTACTTGTACAATATTATAAAAATCAATTATTAGTAAATTTGAAAAAAAGTAATAAAGGGATATTTAATGAATATAATTCCGAAGCCACTTAGTTATGTTGATAACAATGATTCTTTTCAAATAACGGAAAATACTGTAATATGTTTAACGGAAATAAATTTTGAATTGGAAAAAGTAGCAACACGATTTAAGGATAAAATTAAGCAAATAAGTAATATTAATTTAGAGATCAAGAGACAAATAGTTCGATCTAAAAACACGATTAAAATATATATAACTAAAACAAACCTGGGTAAAGAAGGTTACAAATTGACGATCAAATCAGATGGGATAGTTATTACTGCAGAAGCATCAAATGGGGTATTCTATGCAATACAATCTTTATATCAACTTCTACCGGCAGAGATATTTGGTTCGGAATTTTGTCATAAGAAAATTGTACTTAAGTGTTGTGAAATCACAGATAGTCCGAGATTTAGTTGGCGCGGAATGCATTTGGATGTCTCACGTCATTTCTTTGAGGTTGAATTCATTAAAAAATACATCGACTATCTTGCCATACTCAAGATGAATATTTTCCATTGGCATCTAACAGATGATAATGGCTGGCGTATCGAGATAAAGAAATATCCAAGACTAACTGAAATTGGTGCCTGGCGTGCTTCTCGTGAAGGTATTGACTGGCGAGATTGTAAACCACAACAACCAGGTGAACACACAACGTATGGCGGATACTATACTCAAACAGAGATCAAAGAGATCGTACAATATGCAAAAGACAGATTTATTACGATAGTACCGGAAATTGAAATGCCGGGACACTCTTCTGAAGTGCTGGCAGCCTACCCTAATTTAGGATGTACAGGTGGTCCGTATACAGTTGCTACTGGAACTTATTGGCCAAATAATGATATCTTTTGTGCAGGGAATGAAAAAGTTTTCACTTTCTTAGAAAATGTATTAAACGAAGTTATAGAGATGTTTCCTGGGAAATATATTCATATAGGTGGTGATGAAGCAAACAAAGAAGAATGGAAGAAATGTCCTAAATGTAGAAAACGAATGCAGGAAGAAAATCTGCAAAATGTGGAAGAATTGCAAAGTTGGTTTGTTAAAAGAATCGAAAAATTTCTCAATTCAAATGACCGAATAATGATTGGTTGGGATGAAATACTGGAAGGCGGTTTAGCACCTAATGCTGTGGTTATGAGTTGGCGTGGAGAAGCAGGCGGCATTCAAGCAGCAAAAGCAGGGAATGATGTTGTAATGAGTCCTGGCACTCACTGTTATTTTGATCATTACCAAGGTGACCTGGAAACTGAGCCAAAAGCTATTGGTGGCTACACAACTCTAAAAAAAGTTTATTCTTACGAACCAATTCCTTCTGAATTAACGCCAAAACAGGCTAAACACATTTTAGGTGCACAAGCTAATGTCTGGACAGAGTGGATGGAAACTCCTGAACATGTTGAATATATGATATTTCCTCGTATGTGTGCATTGTCTGAGGTATTATGGAGTACCGCTGATAGTAGAGACTGGAATGATTTTTTAATCAGAATAAAAGCGTTTATAAAAAGACTTCAAATATTAGGTATTAATTACTGCTATCTTGCTCTAGTAAAAAAAATAAAAAACTCCGAACTAAATCGGAGTTTTGAGTAAATATATTTTACTGATACAAACTAAAATGTAGTTCCAAACTGGAAATGAGGTTCCCAAACTTTGTCTTCAAAGTTATGAGCGTAATCAAATCCGATAAGTCCGAATGGACTTTGGATTCGTATTCCAACACCTGCTCCAGTTTTCATATCCCAGAAATTAAATTCTTCTAATTTATTGTAACAATTTCCTGCATCAAAGAAAATTAATCCAACTATCTGGTCACTTCCAATAGGTGCGCTGTACTCAGTTGAAAAGATAATTTCTCTCAAACCTCCTTCAGAAGGTCCTATTGAACGATCAGAATATCCTCTAACACCATCAGCCCCGGTTCCACCAACATAAAATCTTTCATCGGGTGGAGCTTCTTTCCCGCCATAACCTGTAACATAGCCAAAGCGCCATTTTGTTCTCAGCGCGAGTTTCCAAATCGTTTTTGTATACCAGCTTACTTGAGCGATCTGTTTAAAGAAGTTAAAATCACCTTGCAGAGGACCCCCGGCAATTTCATTATAAAGTGTAAAATTAGAACCGGAAGTAGGGAAGAAGATATTATCTCTGTGGTCTCTGGAAAAACTAAGTGATATAGAGCTTGTATTTTGCCAGCTGCTATCATCAAGATCTTGTAGAGTTTGAGATGCATCATCCTCATGACCACTTAATACGGAATATTTTTTTGCATAGAGAGAATAACCCACAATGAATTTGGAATAGTTTAAAAATCCCAGTGGATGTCCAAGCCGGATAGAACCACCGTTCGTCTTCACCTTATAAGTTTCCCATTCTTTATTTGTAAGATAGAGATCAGTTCCAAGCAGAGTAGAAGAATCACGGAAATACGGATTTGTGAAATTAAAACTGAAGTTTGAAGTGTTAGTTCCAAATTCCCATTTAACACTGCTTTGCCATGAATTCCCGAAAAGATTATTATGAGATACGGCAAGTTGTCCCACCAGACCGTCCTGGCTATTTAAGGCAATGCCACCATTAGCACTTCCAGAAACTTTGTCGCTTACATTGATAACGAGATCAACATCTCCATTCTGATTTATTACAGTTGGATTGCTTAAATGTAGATCAGGTTCAAAGAATCCCATATTATAAATATTCTGCTGACTTTTCATAATCTTGGATTGTTGAAAATAATCTCCGGGAGAAATTACAAGTTGTCTGCGAATAACCTTTTCCTTTGTTTTGCGATTCCCGACTATTGAGATCTTTCTAACTTTAGCTCTATTATTTTCATTAATATTTAATTGAAGATTAACAATTCTATCAGACTTTTTTAATTCGTGATCGAAGGTTGCATAAATATAGCCTTCTTCATAATACATATTAGTAACAGAGCCAAGCTGGTTATTGAATTTCTCGAGATTAAAAACTTCTTCATCCTTGAATTTAAATTGTGATATTATAAGTTCTTCAGTAAATCTTTCATTCCCTTTAACAAATACTTTACCGAAGAAAAACTGGTTTCCTTCTACCAAGTAGATATCAATAACAAAACTATCTTCGATAAGATTCTTTTCCCAGGAAATAATTCGAGCATCAATAAATCCTTTTTTATTATAATAATTTATCAGGATATCAAGATCTTCACCAAATTTATCCTTATCAAATTTACCTGATCTAAAAAGACTGGCTTTTTTAGTTTTCAGTTTTCCCAGAAGTTTTTTAGTTGTGATCTCTTTATTTCCATGGATTTTTACATTTTTAATCGCAACTTTAGAACCTTCGTCTATATTCAGTGTAATGTTTATGCGATTCCCTTCAATAGTCTTGGATTCAAATTCAACATCTGCCAGGTGATACCCTTTTAATTTATACTCTTCAGTGATCTTATTACGAACTTCCGAACCTAAAAATGGTGACCAGTAGCTTCCCTTTTTTAAATTTATCTTATCTTTAATACTTTTATCCGATAATTTTTTGGTTCCTGTAATTTTTATTTGTTCTACAATTGGATATTCCTCGACATAGATAGTGATTGAAAGTCCTTGCGGCAGTGCTTCTTTATCTATGCTAATATCTTTGAAAACACCGAGTTGATAAAGATTATTAATTGATTCTGCAATATCATCTGAATTATAATTATCACCAACTTCAAACATAATAAGGGAACGGATCAATTCAGTCTCTATGTTTTCATTACCAAGAGTATTGATCTCTAATATTAAACTATTTTCTGCATACAGCAGAATTCCAGCAATTAAGAACATTATTATAATAAGTATTTTTTTCATTTATCCTCCGTCTTTTCAGACAGGCACCAATTATATTTTTTTGTTCTTAGAGTAAAGTTTTTTTCGAATAAATATTAATAAAAATACACAACTAGAAAATTCTTGACGATAAAATGAGATTTTTGAATTTCGAAAATTGTTGGGGCATTAGCTCAGCTGGGAGAGCGCTACACTGGCAGTGTAGAGGTCAGCGGTTCGAACCCGCTATGCTCCACCATTTTTTTACAATCTATGGAATTTGCTGATTCTTATCGTAAAATACAACTTCTATTCGAATCATTTTTTTTGGATACTATATGGAATAAAAAATGCATTTGGTAAATAGATTAATAATTTTAGTGAGGAAAATATGAAAATTATAATAAAAATTACTTTTTTGTTTTTGGGATTACTTGTACTATTAAGTTGTGCAAAGCCTAATGAGCCAGCTGCTGTTGAAGGTAACTTAAATATTGAGCATAAATTTACTATATCCGGTTATGCCAGGGATATTTCAGTTTCTGATTCACATTTATATATTGCAGAAGATCAGGCCGGTTATACGATCTATGATCTAAATACTAATGGATTGATCTCTCATCATGAGAGCTTTATAATGGAAACTGATCCAGTAATGTTTGAAAACGTTCGTGCTATTACTGCAGTTGAAGATGAAAATCTTCTTTTTGTTTATGATCTTTATGGAACTAATGCTATTTATCCATTTGATATGACTGATAAAGTTAATCCTTCTGCTCTTGTTCCAATTTTTGGACAAACATCTAATATTGTTCAACTTGATTCTGATATAAGTCCTATAGGTGGAGCTGATCTATACTGGACAAATGGCTCAGTTTATAGTTTTGGTAGATTTGATGAGTCCTGGTATCCAAATATTTATATGTTCCATAATTCTGTAGCGGGATTTGATATTGTGGGTAATAATATTTTTATAGCTGCGGAACAACTTGGTTTTCATATAGTAAATAAAAATAATGGAACGATTATTTCCACAACAGATACTGAAGCTGAAGCCTTAGATGTAAAGATAGTTGACAATTACGCAATAGTAGCATTAAGACAAGCCGGTTTTGCTGTTTATGATGTTGCTAATACATCAGCACCGACCCTTGTACGTCAAATAGAAACAAATGAATATATTTATACAATTGATGTGGAGGGTAACCATTTAGTTTTAGGAAGTCATAACGGGGGAGTTTATCTTTACGATATTTCAGATGTTACAGAACCGGTTTTGACTGGCAATTTAAATTCTGATAAGATCGGTTATACATACAAATCAATGATCAAGAATGGTAAAATTTATGCAGCTACTCGTAACGGAGTTTATGAAATTGGAATGGAATAAATAAAATAATATGGAGTTTTAGATGAACAAGAATCTGTTTTTGTTGTTAATATTAATTTTAGTATCTTCTCTCAGTGCCAACTGGATAGACATAGAAGAAAATAAGGAAGTAAAATTATTTGATCACACTTCATCCAGTAAGGCATACACCGAGGTTTATTTCTCATTAAATGGATATGAAATTGAAACTATGCGAGAGAATGAGATAGATTACCAGAAGATCACTTATATCAACGAAGGGAATTTATTAGCAGTTGGTAAACCTGATCTGCCGAAATTTACCAGGTTATTAGCAGTTCCCGCTGAAGGTACAGTAAATTTTGAAGTTATAGTTACAGAAACAGAGGTAATTGAGGATATAGATATTTATCCGGCCCAGGTGTTACAAAGCGAGAGTGATAAGAAGCCATTCAAATTTGCAATAGATGAAGCATATTATACCAATGGAATTCTTTATCCGTCTAACATTGTAGAGATTGGAGAACCTGTAATATTGCGGGATCAGCGGGTTGTAAGTGTATCTGTCAATCCATTTCAGTATGATCCACAAAGCAGGACATTACACATTGTAAAAAATGTAGACATTTCAGTTAGTTCCTCTGGTAAAGGTGGTGGTAACATAAAGGATACAGATCGTAAAGTATCCCGCTTCTTTGAGCCTATTTATAGATCAGCAATTATGAACTATGATTCTACAGTATCACGTGATCTTGTCTATCAGGATCCGAGTT
>JAVCCH010000217.1 GCA_030765535.1 Candidatus Tenebribacter davisii | reverse complement strand
TTTATAATCTTTTTCTAAGCATTTCATGATGAGTTCATTCATCTTATCTGAAACTTTCTTCAGTGGTTCTGGTTTTTCGCTTAGAATTTGATGTTCAATTGCTCCTTTATAGAAGGGTGGATGTCCTGAAAGTAGTTCATAAAGCATTGCACCAAAGGAATAGATGTCAGACTCTTTACCTACATCCTTACCTTTGATCTGTTCAGGACTCATGTAAACTAAAGTGCCTGATGATGTTGTGTTCTGGATACGACTCATGCTGGTTCGTACAGTTTCTGCTATTCCAAAATCCATGATTTTCACATTGTTGTCTTTAGTTAATATCACATTCTGTGGTTTGATATCTTTGTGTAAAATTCCATTCTGATGGGCATAAGACATTCCAGAAGCAATTTGTACTGCAAGCTCTTTAACTTGTTCTTCTGGGACCTGTTTGTTCTTGTATTCAAGTTTTAACTCGGTTAATGTTTTACCATCGACAAATTCCATATCAATAAACTTAATATCGCCTGTTTTATGGAAATCATAAACTCTTACAATATTTGGATTATTCAAAGCAATCATTGTTTGTGCTTCATTTTGTAGATCAAACATAGCCTCTTTATCACTTGAAACTGCTTCAGGAATGATCTTGAGAGCTTTATCAATATTCATGTTTTTATCATAAACACGATAGACTGATCCGAATCCTCCCTGACCGACTTTCTCTTTTATCTCGTAACGTTCATCGATGATGTGACCTTCTGGTAAATTCTCAAGGTTGAGTACACCATAAGATTGTGATTTGCCCCTCAGTTGAGTTTTGTAATTATCTGCATCTGTTTGTTTCAAGTTGATGTCTTTGCTTTTTTTCCGACTTAAAACTATATCCATCAGCTCATTAGGTGTTCCACAAAATGGACAGAACTTCAGATTATCTTTATACTTCTTTCCGCATTCTCCACAAAACGGCATAATCTATCTTCCCCCCATATTGGTTAAATTGTTTTGTACATATTTTTTTACAAAAGTCTGAACTTTTGAGAATCCATCCCAACTTGCATTACTCCGAGTCGACCCAAACCCCTTTTGAGTTGTAAATGATTCTGATTGAAGCAATCGACCAGATGGCAGTTGATAAAGATTCAATGTAGCAGTACAATTGGCATAGAACATATTATCATATCCACCAACAGTATTTGAATCTGTAATTTCAAAATATATATTTAAAAACAAATCAGCATTAGTAGTGTTAATTTGATTAAGAATATCATCATTTAAATCTTTAATATTGACGTTTTTCTCTGTAGTTGAAAATCCTTTTGATAGTAAAATTGAATTTATGCTATTTTTGAATGAATCAGGCGATATATTATTTCCATTATTTTTAAACATTATTGATGTTGCAATTGTTTTTAATTTGTGCATCTTAATCTTCATTGTATTCAATGGTGGTAAAGAAAATATGTTAATATTATCAATCTCATTTTTATCAATTTCTACTTTTAATTGTATAGTTTTATTTGAAGCATCTATTGCCTTTACTGGAATTTCTATCTCACCGTAAAATCCAGTTACAAATTTCTCTTCAATATTACCATCCCCTTCGATAAAAGTTGCTTTCAAAGGCAGGTTAGCAAAGTTATGCTTGATATTATCATCATCAACATATTGTACATATACTTTCGGTATTTTATTTAAGACTCCGTTATTATCATATGAAAACCCATCTTCTACTAGATTTAACATAATATTAGAAAAAAGTGAATTTATTCTATCTTTAAGATAAACAACAAGTACTTCATCATTTTCCTCAATAATACCTTTTAGTGTATTTGTTCCAAAAAGTGTTTTTATCAATTCATGTGCATTAATCCAATTATTTATTGCAGATATGTACTCTTCTTTACCAAAGTGATTATTACCTGTATTTATTGTCTCTATGATCATATTCTTCTTATTAAAAAGATCTTGTCTTACTTTTTTCTCGTAACTCTCTTTAGATACCCACACGGTATATGTAATCAATCCATCTTTTGGAAAATCAGAATAATTTTTATATCCCTGTAGATCAGTAAGCATTTGATCAGTATAAATTGAAATTTTGCTCTCTAATACTTCGGTAAATTCTTCAGAATATTTTCCATCAGAATATTCTTCTCTATTTAAAATAGTTTTTTCAACATCTGACTTAATCAGTACTTGTATCTTTTGTGCTAGATCCTGTAATGCCCTTTCTTTTGCACTCATCTGTGCTAATCCATAATCATTATCGATATTAGCAATTCCTTCTCCAAAATAGATATCATTATCACTTCGTTTCTCTTCAATATTTTGTGTTATACTTTCCCTGATCATTTCTTTTCTGATATCATCACCTTTGTTTTTAGGTTGTTTAGCATTTTTATTAAATATTGAGCATCCAACTAGCAAAGTTATCAAAAATGATATTGTTAATATCTTTTTCATTATTTCCCCCCATTATTATCAGCTTTCTTAACTGTAAAATTCAAATTATTGATAACTATGTCTACACCTGTGAGAAGGAGTTGATAATTATCTTCATTAACTTTATAAACTAGATAACCTTCTTTT
Organism: Candidatus Tenebribacter davisii; assembly: GCA_030765535.1. Classification (GTDB taxonomy): domain Bacteria; phylum Cloacimonadota; class Cloacimonadia; order Cloacimonadales; family TCS61; genus Tenebribacter; species Tenebribacter davisii. The sequence continues at coordinate 1,866 of JAVCCH010000217.1, read as the reverse complement.
CTCTCAAGACAGAAATCTTTCCTACCAAGAATTATCCTTTTCCCCTTAATACCACATTCAATTTTTGATGAAACCATTAAATATGTTTTTCCATCAACTTCCAACATAATACTATCAATCACAGAATTATTTCGGTAAACTGAAATTGTAATATCTATAACTTTTGCCAATGTGATCAAATCACCATCTTTAATATTTTGTTTTTGTATTTTATCTCCATTTATATAAGTGCCACCAGTACTTTCCATATCTTCTATCATTACTTTGTTATCAATTAGAGAAATTTTCGTATGTGGTCGGCTTATATATTTGTTATCTATAATAATATCTGGATGAACATCTTCATCAAAACGACCAATAACTACTTCGTTTTTTTGCAAAACAGTAATTATTGGAAATTTTTCTGATACTAATGAGAAATCCTTTAATTCTGATGAACTTCTAAATGCTTCATCTAATAAAATTGCTTCTTTATAATCACTATAGTATTTTAGCAGATATTGGAGATCTTTTTTTGCATTAATAATCCTTAAGTCAGATATCTGTTGGTTTATTTTAACAAAGTCTAATTTTAATTTATCTATTTTTTCCAAAACTGATTTCTTTATTTCCTGTAATATAGCGGATTCCGGATAAGTAATTTCTAGATCACTTATTTCATTAATTGCCTGATCTAATTTACCAGATGATATTAACTTTTTAATGTCTTTTGTGTTATCCTTTAGATCCGTTCGCTCTTTCTCCTTATATTCTAATTCCAGTAAATTCTCATAGGAATTTCTCAGATCAGGATTGTATGGAAGCAAATTCTTCAGATCATCTTTTTCAGTAATACTTAAAAACTGGTTTTTTCTATTAGATAACCTAAGCTCTAGCTTCTTTGCCTCAACATAGGCTATCTGAGCCGTTTTAGGATCATTATTTGTGAAGTCTAATAAGCGTTCTTTGAATGCTTTAATCTCAATATTATCAGGGAAGAATTTTAAATACATATTTGCAAGATCTAGAGCTGCTACATAATGCCCATTATCTATTAATTCTTGTCGCGTTTCGATCTGATTCAATACTTCTTTTATTTTCCCCCGTTTTTTCACTTTTTCAATAATTGACTTAGTTGAGGTTAAAAATATTAATATTAGTAATAGTATAGTAAAAATACTAGCTGCATATAATCCTTTTGTGCTTTTAAGTTTCATCTGTATAAGTTTATTTGTTCTTTCATGAATGTTGTTCTTCCATTCTTTTACAGTTTTAGGATGTGCAAATGAAACACGAATATCAAAAAGTTTACTCATAGTTATTTCTTTGTTTATTACCACAATTAATTGCAAATCATTTCCATTATCATTTTGAAGTGTTGTTAATTTAGCTTCAGCCGAATAATCTGTACTCATAGATACATTTCTCTGTGTATTAAGAATATTTTTCAATTCACTTCCCGATAGCATTCCTCCCCATTTTGTTAACTGATCTTCCCGTCTGGACATTATTTTTTCTTTTATTCTTTTACTAACAGAAAGTTTCCAATTTGGATAAGATGTTAAAGCAATGTTAAGATCCTCAACAATACTTGGAAGATCACCCGGATTATTTTGAACTATTGATACAGGTAGAATATAATTCCTACAATTATACTGTGCAGCTTTTGTTCGAATCTTTTGTGGAAGGGAATCGTAAATTGCTTGCTCATATGAAACAAATTCCGGTAAACTTTGTATTTCTTTATTCTCAAAATAATATATTGTCGGAAATATCAATGACAAAATTATTGCCACACTCAAAATTATGATTACATATTTAATTTTCATTTTTAATCCTCAAATAATTTAATTAGTATTCATTTATTGAACATCTTTCATAGATCGA
>JAVCCH010000060.1 GCA_030765535.1 Candidatus Tenebribacter davisii | reverse complement strand
GAGAAAGTGTAAAAACAGCCGGTGGTAAATGGATTCCAAATCGGCAAGTTTGGCGATTGCCATATAAAGATGTTTTAGAACTGGGATTAACAAGTAAGATTGTTAAAGAATAGAGATAGAAATGTTTGGATATCTAAATATATCAATTCGAGATCCGTAATAATAATATTCCTAAATGTAGGAATAAGAAAATTCCTATATTTAGAAACTTTTTAACCAACGTCCTATATATAGGAACACAAAATACGGTCAATAGACCAGTTAATATATGGTTAGGATTATTAATAATTTTCAATTACATAGTATTTGAGTAGTAAGGATATAACATGGAAGATACATGGCACGCTGAAACAAAAGACAGATTGGCAACAAACGAGATCTACAAAGAACTAAAAGTAAAATGCAATAACGATTCTTCTGGTGCGCAAGTAATATCTCTTGTAGATGATGCCACCTATTATGCATACCAGCGAACTAAGTTGGTGATTCGGCATATGGGCGAATTTACACTTCATGATGGTGATCATCTATTCCAAGTATTAAGAATTATGGAACTTCTTATTGGTGTTCAAAACATTACGAGTCTTTCAATTCCTGAATTAGCGCTCTTGATAATATCTGCTTTTTTTCATGATTTAGGAATGGCACCTTCCGAATTTGAAGTTATTGCTTGGAAAAAATTCTGGGATACAACTCCGCTATTTGATAGTGAAGCAGAAGAAGTACAATATAATGCTTTTAAACGGCATGTTTTAGCCAGACCTGATAGATTGAAGATTATTAATGATTTAGTCATCGAAAATGAAATTAGTAAAGCTGATATTCAAAAAAGTTATTTAATAGCTGATTATATTCGAGAAACTCATTCGCTAAGAGCAAAAGAAATAATTCAACAAGATTGGGGCAATAAATTAAAATACAAGGATACTGATTTTAGTCTTGAATTAGCTGAAATATGTTACAGCCATAATGAAGATCCTCTGTCATTGCTCAATCTAGATATGCACTATTTATTTGGGCAAGGGCAATTCGCATGCTTGCCGCTGATCGGTGTAATTCTTCGAATAGCAGATATACTTGATTTTGACCCGAAGCGTACTCCTGATATTTTATTATCAAGTTTAAATATTAAGAATCCAGTTTCGCTTATTGAATGGAAAAAACATCGGTCTATCGAATCTTGGATAATTAATAGTGATTTTATTCAATTTCATGCGAAATGCCGTCATCCTGCAATTGAATATTCAATTCGTTTGTTTTGTGATTTAATTGATAAAGAATTAAGTACGTGTAATAATGTTTTAACAAAAATTAACCAGTACAATTCGTTAAATAAAATAGGCTATAACATTTCATTACCCTTTAAGGTCGATAGAACGAAAATAGTAACAAAAAAAGATATTTATGGAAAACCAGAATACATTTTCCGAGAAACAAAATTTAACCTTAGCAAAAATCAAGTAATCGATTTATTAATGGGAACTAAATTATACGGTGATCCAGAGGTCGCATTAAGAGAACTGTTGCAGAATTCCATTGATGCCTGTCTCTTGCGACAAGCTATGGAAAAAAATTGGAATAATGCATACGTCCCTAAGTTGCTTGTTAAGTATATAAAAGTTGAAGATGAAGATATTTTAATAGTTGAAGATAATGGTATTGGGATGGATCAAGAAATTATTGACAAATATTATACCAGAATTGGAACCTCTTTTTATAAGTCGGCTGATTTTTATGACTTAAAAGCCGAGTCGAAAGCGGATTTCCAGCCTACATCACGTTTTGGAATTGGAATACTTTCTTGTTTTATGGTTTCTGATACATTAATTGTTGATACGAGAAAAGTATATGCTCCACATTCATCAAGTGAACCAATTAACCTAACTGTTGAAGGACAAGATAGTATATTTTGGATTAAACAAGGCGAACGCACAATTCCTGGAACAACGACCAAGTTAGTACTGCGTAAAAATAGAAATCCTTGGGATAAAATTACTGGAGAACAATTCATTCATTCCGTAGAAAATGTTATTCCCAATCCTCCTTTTGAAATTAGTATCGATTGTGAAGGCAAGGAAATAATACGCAATGAGAATAGCTTTTATGAATTAAGTGCAAATAGTCTTAAAAATCACAATTGGAATGATAATGAAAATATTCGAGAAATTGAATTTAATATTGATGATAGGATAAATGGAATTATTGGATCGGTCGTGGTAGCATTATTGGAAAGCCAAAATAGACCGAAAACCACAATTGGAATTCAAACAAAAACGATAGAAATTGATGGCCAAAGCTATGATTTAGATAAGTCCATATCCATGAATAACAATGAAATTGAGTTGCATTCTACATCTATAACTATAGATGATGAGGGAAATATCGATTCATCATCTGGATATAGCAAACTAGCAAAATCGCAGTCGCGTATTTCATTACATGGAATAGAGATCCCTACGACTTTATTTCCAGAAACTTGGCGTCTTCAAAAAAACCAAGTACGACTTTCTTGGCCATTCCCTATGCTCATTGTTGTAGATATCTGTGCGCAACGTGATTTAGATTTAAATTCGTCAAGAAACCAAATACTTTTTGGAGACAGGTGGATTGAATTTGAAGAAAAATTAGCGCAAAAGGTTTGTGAAAATATAAGATCAAAAGTTGGCAATAAGTATTGGGAAGAACTAAAGCCTTTGTTGATTGAAAAATCGAATAGTGAACAATTTCTAATAGCAATTAATAGTATAGATTAAAATCCTAACAACTGCTTCAACTTGACAACGCTATGTCACGATTCTTGCTGTCGTCGCTTCGTTCCTCGTCAAGAATCGCACCATATACGCGTTGCAAGTTAAGCAAATGAACCCCGCAGTCAACAAGCGAGTTATGCGCAATTAGGCGGGCAAAGCTAACCCACCCACTCTAACCACCCATATAATAATCCGGATGCAACCCTTTCCCACCTTGCCACTGATAACCACCATCACCCCTGATTAACTCATCCGTCCCTGGATTACCTTCTACAGTAGAAAAATGATCAACACTTCTAGCTTCAGGGGGTACGTGGACGAAGCGATTAGTATGCAGCCAATCTTTGAATTTTTGTAAATTCATACGCCTATCGCGGTAGCGATCAGCCAGCGCTTTCAACTCAGCGGATGTTCTTTTGCCTTTCTTTTTTTTATCAGTCATGTTATCTATCTCCATTTTAGATTAAAATCCACACCACCAATCCCACCCATAGTTGTATAAAGTTACCCAATCCAAGCGCTAACACAATCTTTAGTTTAACCGCCGGCGCCCTGCAGATGCACAGCACAGCTACCTAAATCAATATAGTCTTGATGTGCCTGGATGATTTGTTTTTCTTTTTGAGCCTTCTTGTCAGGATTCTTTGAAGTGGAATGTTTTAGCTTTCGAACTTTATTGAATGATTTTTTGATTTGTCGAAT
>JAVCCH010000014.1 GCA_030765535.1 Candidatus Tenebribacter davisii | reverse complement strand
TCTGGTATTTTTTCTGGGGTCCCGTATACCCAGACTGGGAAATATCGGTTGATAGCAATACCGGAGATGTGATAATTGGAGTATTTGGATAAAATATAAACAACCGACTCTTCGTTAAAAGAAAAATAGAAAGATTCCTCAGAGTGACGGATTGTTCTCTTAAGGAAGGAATAAAAAAAAGATGAATGAAGTTATAAAAACAGTTAATACCTACAAAACTACAGCAAAGTATTATGATTCTGATAATAAGGATCTGCTGAAAGATGATATAGATTTTTATTTAAAATATGCAGATGAATTGAAAGGGAATGTACTGGAGATAGGTTGCGGTACCGGTAGAATTACCATTCCACTGGCTAGAGCCGAGCATAAAGTTTGGGGATTGGATGTTTCGCAACCAATGCTGGAAATTTTGGTAGAAAAATTGAAAAGTGAAAGCGAAACAACCGTTATTAATTTAAATGTATTATCAGGTGATATGCGAAATTTCAGTTTAAATGAAAAGTTCAAATTGATCTTCATTCCTTTCAGAACATTTCAAAGCTTAATTACTGATAAAGATCAATATGATTGCTTGCAGTGTTGTCAAAACCATCTTGAAGATGATGGACTGTTTATTGTAAATGTATTCAAACTTTTGGAAGGACATCTTGATGAAAGTTGGGTTCAACCTGAGAAGATAGATTATGAAACAACTAAAAACGGAATCACTGTAAAAAGAACTCATATTCGTGAAAGGGTTGATCTAAAAAATCAAGTCATCTACCCTACTCTCATCTATTACGTAACTGAAGACGGCAAAACAGAGAAGTTTTATGAATATCTGGCAATGAAATATTATTACGTGGATCAGCTACGTGAGCTAATGCAACAGAATGGATTTGAGGTTATCAATGAATTTGGTTATTATAATAAATGTTCCATGGAAGATGGTGGTGAGATAATTTTTGTTTGTCGGAAAAAAAGTATTAACTAACTAATATTGAATTGACAAGGTTTTAACAGAATTATAATTAAATTTGTTATGGATAATAAGAAAGAGATAATGAAGATCACGTGGTGGAGTTTAGTACTGAATGTATTCATCTCCATCGTTAAATTCATCGTGGGTTTTTTGGGGAACAGCCAGGCAGTTGTGGCAGATGCAGCCCATAGCTTTTCTGATACTTCCACAGACCTTGTAATCTTACTTGGTGTGAAATACTGGACTGCCCCACCGGATCGTAATCATCCCTTTGGTCACCAGAAAATCGAATCATTTGTCACGATAATTATTGGACTGATCCTGCTAGCTACAGCTGGTGGTATTGGTTATCATGCTATCATTACAATCAAAGCTGAACATATCCACACGATTAAATTATTCACCATAATTGGACCAATAATTTCTATTATCCTCAAAGAATTATTATTCCGCAAAACCTACCAGGTAGGAATCAAGACTAATTCTTCAGCTGTAAAGGCAAATGCCTGGCATCACCGTACAGATGCACTTTCTTCCATACCAGTACTAATTGCCGTTGCAGCAACTCTTATCAATCCCAAATTGATGATCCTGGATCATATAGGAGCGGTGGTCGTTGCTGCTTTTATTGCCAAAGTTGCTTTTGAGATCATCTTTAAAAATATAAATGAGTTGGTAGATACAGGTATAAGTGATGAAGAGTGTAATAATATTTCAGAAGTAATATCTAAAATTAAATTAGTAAAAGGTTTCCATAAGTTGCGCAGTCGTAAATTAGGCAGCTCTATTTATCTGGATCTGCATCTAGCAGTGGATGGTAATCTCTCAGTTTCAGAAGGTCATGGAATCTCTGAAGAGGTAAAAAGAGCCTTGATCAGAAGTAATTCTAAGATCATAGATGTAATGGTTCACCTGGAGCCGGAAGAATCATCGACATCTTGGTTGCCTGATCGCAATTGAGCGTCATCCTGACGAATCTTGCACGTTATTCCCCATAGGAAGGATAGACAAATATTGATTCTTCTAGACTCTTCGTTAGAGAAAAAGCAAGTAGAATTCCTCCAGCCTTCATTGAAACTATGGCTTGGCATGCGAAGTGACGGCACAATTATTTTTTTATAACTTCCGGAAATTTTAATTTGATCGTCACAGGTCTGTGATCGGTGATATACTTATAGCGTGCGTCTCCACCGCCTTCCATAAATTTATCAATTGTTATCACTTTTACAAAATTATCTGCATTATTAAATTCATCATAAAGTTCGTTGGAGATAAGAATGTGATCGATATGACCACGATATTTCCAGTATGGATAACTCCAGTCGGCACTGTCATTATTAGCTATTTCCAGATCAACAAATTTATATTCTTTCGGTTTATCCAGGAATGTTGTAAATACATTTTGTTCTGCCGCATCTGTGAGTGTATCGTTCAGATCACCTAATACGATCACATTTGCGTCGGGATGTTCACCTATGATATATTCATCTAATTTTTTTACTGCATCCCGACGGCGCACTTCATTTTTAAGCCCGGGCATGGCTTTTAAATGGTTATTAATAATTATTATATCATGTTCAGCATAAGTAAATTCTATTACCAGCGGGCTACGCGGGAACGGTTTATGGTCACCATAAAAGATCTCATATATTTTATCCACACCGATCAGATCCGTTTTATAGATAAAAGCCAGTTCCTGTTTCCAGTAATTTCTATTAGCTCTGTATCCGCTCCAATTATGTTTATCAAGATCGTTAAGCTGCTTAAGCAGGCAGAAGAATGCTGAATCACTTTCCATTTCCTGCAATCCGATAATATCAGCGTCAACAGCATTTATTACATTTGCTGCATAATCAATTGTGAATTCACTTTTAGGAAAATTCTGCAGATTCCAGGTCATGACCTCTAAAGTTTCTTCTGCTCCCACCTGTAATTTATCATATTCAATTTTGGGAAGTTCATCTGCCCAGAGACTGATAGTAAGTAAAAGGGCAAAGATAATAATAATTTTTTTCATATTTTCTCCTATTTTATCATGATCATTTTATTCACAGGAGAATCTTCTATATTTAATTTATAAAAATATATCCCGCTGGAAACAGGCTGATCATTATTGTTTGTACCATTCCATGTTACTGTTCCCACTTTGCCGCCTGGCAAACCCATGAAAGTTTTAATTTTTTGTCCTTTTAAATTATAGATACTCAAATCCATGGTTTCAGTAAATTCATCAGCTTCAAAATAGATAGTAGTCGCAGGATTAAAGGGATTTGGATAGTTAGTCAAATGAACTTTTGGTGATATTACTTCATTCCTGACTGGAACTTGACTCAACATTAGATTAAGAGAATTATGCATATTCAATCTTCCCCCGGAAACTGTTACTCCTTCTAGATCGGGTAAAATATCTACTCCATCTAAAATATATTGTTTTATTTCCAAACATTTCACTGCAAGACTATCTTTATATTCTTGTAAAAATTCTTCAGTAGCTGCAGAGAACATCATTGCTACAGCTCCTGCCACATGTGGAGTTGCCATAGAAGTTCCAGTTTTTAAGGAATAATCATTATTGAAGTTCGTAGAATAAATAAGGGTGCCGGGAGCTCCCAGATCTATTGTTTCCAGACCATAGGCAGCGTTAATGTACTTTTCATCAAATTTTGTTGTATTGGTTACCGTTATCAAGTAATCGCTCTCACAAGCTGTAGGCATATCACCAACTTCATCTACATTTACATTAATATTCATTGTAGCAGCAGCACTTAATACACCTGCTACTCCTAATGAGTCGTAGATCGCGCTCCATAAGGGAAAGTTTGCAGGATTACCATAATTAACTCCAAAAGAAGCATTAGTTGAAATGACGAAAGCCCCGGATTCACCATTTGTTTCATTGTAGAGTTGACGCATTTCCAATACATAGCTGTAAGCTTCTACAACTACTGATTCTACAGAGGAATCACCGGCAACCGGCATGATCTTAGCATTCCAGTTAACACCTGCAACACCTACCTCGTTATTCCCGATCGCACCGGCAATTCCCGAGACATGTGTTCCGTGGCTATCAGTTGGTACATTCCCGGTATGATTGAAAGCATTCCAGCCATCATAATCATCTATATAACCATTACCATCATCATCGATACCATTGCAGGGAATTTCAGCTTCATTCTTCCAGAGATTCAGATCTTCATGAGTAAGATCACAGCCGCCATCAACTACCGCAATAACCAAAGTATCTCCCATCACAGTAACTCCACCCTCAGTGATCTCCCAGGCATCAGTTGCATCAATATCTGCATCTTCCACACCAACAACACCAGTATTATACATATTCCACTGCAGCTCAAAATATACATCATCCGGGAATATCTCACGCTGTGAAATATAATGATTAAATTGAGTTTTCTGTACAAATGGATTTTTATTTATTTGCTGTTTCAGTTGGAGATCATCCAGCTTTCCGGATTCAAAACCAAACAGCCAGATATTCATGCTCTTAGAGAGCAGTCCTATCCTCTGTAGATCAATTATTTTCATGTCAGCTTCAAGATCTGTTAATTTATTCTTATCATAAGTTGAGAACTGGATCATAATCTGTCCAGGGACATAAGCAGTTTCTGCAGTAATCGTATTTACATACATAAAAACCAGAAAAGATAATAATATGACTTTTTTCATTTAATCCTCCTATCTCTTAGATACTATGGATAATATTCAACTTCAGCAGGTCACCAGCTTGAACGATCCGGCAACTTATTCCAAATTAAATCTCCAATTTCAAACCAACCGGACGATGATCAGAAATATTGTCATCATATTCATTCAAGCCATTATCAAGTATGGTATCGATCATCAAAGTTTGAATATCAGAATTATCAAGCTCAAATTCATCGAAAAGTTCATTTGTTATCAAGATATGATCAAGATGGCTGGGCCAAAAAGGATATGACCAGTAAATCTGAGAACCTTCAGCTATAGCCATATCGGTAAATACATATTCATCCTCCTCGTTTAAGAAAGAGATAAATACATTATTTTGTGAATCTGTAAGCATATCGTTCAAATCACCCAAAACTATCACTTCATCATCAGGAAAATTATTTGAGATGTAGGTATCCAGTTTATTACATGCTTCCAATCTGCGAGCTTCATCATCAGAGTCGCCACCGGCTTTCAGGTGATTATTTATCATGATCAGATCATTACCACTAAAAGTAAATTCCAATATCAGTGGGTTGCGTGGGAAAGCATACCAGTCATCCTGATAAATTTCATAAATATTTCCCAGCTGTACTTGATCACTTTTATAAATATAGGCTAAATCTATGGAATATCCGGAAGTATTTGCTCGATATCCATCCCAGGTATTGACAGGATCTTCATTATTTAATTTTTCTATCAGTTCTTCAAAATATGGGTTACTTTCAATTTCCTGCAAAGCATAAATATCAGCATTTATTCCACGCATTATCTGGCTAACATAATTTACCGTCGTATCTAAATTTTTGGGGAAATGTTCAATATTCCAGGTTACAACATCTATCGTAGCTTCTGTTCCGAAGGTCAAGCTTTGAAATCCTTCCCGCACATAAACACTTACATCATCACTCCATTCATATTGAGAACCTGCAAAGATCGAAGCAACTTGATAATCATATGTTTGATCTACTGTCACATCACTATCTAAGTATTCATACGTACCAGCTGCAACTGAATCAATAGTTGTAAAAGCTTCACCCTCAACTTTTCTCTGGATCAGAAATCCTTCCACAACTCCATTATCATAATTCCAGCTTAAAGTAACTTCCTGAAGATAATTACAAACTGCGCTGAGAGCTTGAGGACTTTGAGGATTCGGTTGAGTTGTCGTTCCGCAAGAAGTAAGCAAAATTGCCAGTAGGATAACTTCAACTATTCTCTTCATTTATTTTCTAATTCCTCAATCAATTTAACTGCAACGACCAGATCTTTTACAACATAATCCGGTTTATATTCAGATTCATTTCGTTTCTGTAAGAATTCTTTTCCACCGCTTCCGGTTCTTACCAAGATGGTTATTAAGCCTGCATTTTTCCCAAAGCCTATATCAGAATATCTATCTCCGATCATAAAGGAATGCTTGGTATCAAAACTATATTTCTCTTTTGCTTTTAGAAACATTCCAATCCCTGGTTTACGATCTTTATGTTGAATATTAAATGGTTTTACGATCCCCTTAGCATGATAGGGAGAATAAAATATCTCATCAATCTCTGCATTTCCTAACGCAAGATCTTTCACTAGTTTATTATTAATTTTATCTACAACTTCTTTCGCGAAATATCCATAGGCAATTCCAGCTTGATTTGTTACAATAAAAACTAGATATCCCTTCTTATTCCATTTGGAAATTGCCTCAGCAGCAAATGGGTATAAATGAATATCTTCAGGTTTATTAATATAACCATGTTCATCGGCATTTATCGTTCCGTCACGATCTAAAAAAATAGCTTTTTTCATATTCCCTCATCTACAATATATATAACATCAACCACTTATTAAAATTAAAATTTTGAATAATACAATTAATTATGATCGGAAGTCCTGAACTTAAGAGCATCAGGAAGTTTAATATCAAAGAGCTGGAATTTGTAATTCCAATAATCTCCTTGTTTTGTATATTTGAATATTATTTTCCAGCAATGCAGATCTCTTGAGATCGTAAAATTGTGTGAAACCATTTCTTCCGTTTTCAAATCTATATAATTTGCATATGAAATTGACCAATTCTTAGTTACTCGAGCTGATACAGCCGTACGCAAACTACTGATATATTCATTGCTTTCGTATTGAACTTTATTAAGTTTATAATCATGAGACAAAGAAATAGACCAGTTTTTTTCTTCTTGTTTCAATTCATCAAGTTCTTCTAAAGTTGTAACAGTTCTCTCTGCATCAATATCCAGAGAGTCATTATTGAAGAAATCACCGGTAATAAAATCATTTTTTTCGAGTGGAAAATAATCCACATATTTTGCATCACCTGATATTTTTAATGATGAAGTTAATTTAAAATTCCAATTTAAAACTGCCAAATCCCAGTCCCCGGGATCCCAGCCTTTAACATCAAGGCCATAAGTTTCCTGCGTAATATTTCCCTGTGGGTAAGTAGAAAGATCAAAGATTCCAAAGTTGATCTTATTGGGTCTTAATTTCAGAGTATGCAGGATATTGCTGAATCCCTCATCTTTTTCATAATCATAACTAGTGCTGGAATTAATAGTGAAAAAGTCATTGATCTTACGTTCTTTTACATTCTTTGTCGCTGCAAGTTTCAGCTGCCATTTATTTCCCAGTGAGAAGCTTACTTTTTTACTTTTATCTGCATAACTTAATCCAATGCTGCCGAAGTTATAGAATTTTTCATTATCAGAGAAATCCGGATGATAAATATAGCTTACCTTGGGAGTGATAATATGGCGGATGGCAGAAACATAAAATCCAGGTATTGTTCTTATTCCATAAATATTGAATGATAGAATTGAATTAGTGTTATAATCTAAACCCCGAGCAAATTTCACGTTGTTTTTATCTCTGTCAAACCAGTTTTCATTACCATAAATAGACTGAGTTAGATTCAGCCAGCCCTTGAATTTATAAGAATAGCTCAAGCTAGCTGTATGTTTCACTCCGGCGTTATGCTGATTCCCAGTTGTATAAGTAGAATCACTGCCAATAGTATCATCATAAAGTATATCCCATATAGTTGGATCAGAATGATTTATTTTACCTTCGTGTGTAGCTTTAAATTTATATGAATATGAAAAATCTTTCCACCAAGCATCTTTAGGGATATCATCTAATTCATTTACAAATATTTCATAAACAGGTCTGGGAGAAAGTGTAAGGGATATGCTTGGTAAGGTAATATTCTTAATATCATTTTCCAAGTCATCAATATAATTTGCATTCACATATAATGTGCTATTAAAAAGCGGCTTCTTAAAAGCCATGGAAGATGTGATCTTCTCTGCCAGACGCTCATCCAGATTTTCACTTCCTTCCCAAACTCTCTTACTACTGATAAAATTTAAATTCATATCAAAGGTTGTTCTATTACCATAATCGTGATGATGCCTGTTTTTGATATTCCATTCATATTGTGATATTTGTGGTCCTTGTATTTTCTTTTGTAAAATTGCATTGAAAAAACCATTGTAATTATATCTTTTTTTATATAAAGAGTGGAATCCCAATTCCCACCCTGTTAACTCATAATAATCTAAAGCTATGGTAAAATCTGCGTGATCTCTGTAGGCAAAATAATATGCAATATTCTCCAGATATTTACCTTTAGTCTTATTCCAACCCGGTGAAGGTACTAATATCCCTGATTGTCGACCTCGCTTTAAAGTAAATGTTCCAAAGGGAAACGCAAAAACAGGAAAATGATTTACATAAAAGACAACTGGTTTTGCCACAAATTTATCATTCTTATAGAAACGGAATTCTTTTGCCTGAATATAGAAATGAGGATGTAAGGCATCACAGGTTGTAAAAATACCTTTATCCACATCGTAGGTATCATCATCAATTTTTCTTATCTCTTCTCCGTAATAAAAACCCTTATCAAATTTACTGGATCCGCTGGAAACTAAACCCCACTTGGTTTTAAGATCATAATTTATATCCCTTCCCAGCATGTTTTGTGTGCCGTCCTGTAAATAGGATTTCCCTTTCGCAAAAGCCTGTTCTTTTTTTAGATCGATCGCAATAGTATCTGCATTTATCGTAGATGTATGATACTTTACCGAAGTGTTACCACTTAATTGGATGATCTCTTTTTCTACATTGTAATCTATACTATCTGCTGAATAGAATAGAGAATCAACCTGATAACTCTGGTCTGTTTGTAAAGAATCAGTTAATAAAGAATCTGCCAAAGAGATCTGTGTCTCCTCAGTTACTTCCTGTGTCCAGGAAATTACTGTAATTAATATAAACAATATCATTAATGATATTATTGCATTTTCTTTATTAACAAAATTTTTCATAATTGGCATTATTTTGGTCATAATATTTGTGTCAAGTAGAGCATTAACAGACAAACAAAGCTAAATTAAAGGTCTGTGTATATAATAAATATTTTGACATAATTAAATAGAAAAATTTATTTTTATGAAAAGTGATCATTGAGATCATTTTTTAAATATAATAAGGAATTATGATATGGATCAAATAGTAATAATTGGATTATTTATTTTTCTCTTTTCCGCAGCTTTGCAGGGATTAACAGGATTCGGTTTTTCAATTCTGGCAGTTCCGCTAATTACATTATTTATATCCCCTAAAACTGCTGTACCAATTCTGCTTGTTTACTCCATGATCATCAATATCGTAGTACTCTATTCTGCACGAAAGTCTATAAATTTAAAAAAGATATGGATCCTGCTGGTTGCCGGGATTATCTCAATGCCTTTAGGAACACATCTACTGGTAATAATGGATGAAAACATTCTTAAAATATTTATCGGATCGATTATATTGATATTTGGCATATTATTATTAACAGGTTATAGAAAACAGTTTAAGAATGATAAATTGACCATGCTTCCTGTTGGATTATTAAGTGGAATTTTAGGAGGCAGCATTTCAATTAGCGGTCCTCCAATAATTTTATTTCTGTCTAATAGGAATGTTGATAAACATACTTTCAGAGGTAATCTGGCAGCATATTTTTTTATTCTGAATATATTCACAGTTCCAGTTTACTACTTTAATGGACTTCTTACAAAAGAGGTCTGGAATTATTCATTAACTTTTCTTCCGGGCTTATTGATCGGTGTTCTTGTCGGAACTCTTCTTTCTCATAAGATCAAAGATGATCATTTTAAAAAATTAACTCTAATCCTGCTAATCTTAATGGGTATCATTGCAATTATTTCAGGTTTAAAATAAATTAATTTTCTTGCGTTAAATTCTAAATTTTTACTTCTTGTTCCATAATAAGATTCTTGGAGGAATTGATGAAATTTATAAAATTTTCTATTTTAGTTTTAATTTTTATTGTTTTAACAGCGTGTTCATCCACAGTCAAAACCACAATAACAGAAAAGCCAAAGAATTTAACATTGGATGACCAGATGAATAAACTAACTGGTCAGATCATTTCCAGTTTTAAGGAATCTAAAATTAAAAAAATTGCAGTAATTGAATTTGCTGATCTCAATGGTAATGTTACTAACTTTGGTTCATTCATCG
>JAVCCH010000123.1 GCA_030765535.1 Candidatus Tenebribacter davisii | reverse complement strand
ATCGCTGCCTCAATTCTTTATTATCTTGATTGAGATTATCAAACTCCCTTTGCGATATGGTTATTGTTGCTTTGATACTTCAAAGAAACAGCAATAAACATTCATTTTTAATACTGTTCATGAAAAACTATTCACAATTTATTGTTAATTTCGCTGCTGAGTAGTAACAAAATGAATAAACTAATACTTATTCAGATAAACTCAACATGAATAAATTATTGTATAATCGACATATGAGGTGAATCTAAATATGAATTTATAAACATTAGAAAAATCAATCAATCATGAAAAATAGAATAGATTACTTTACTTCGACCAGAGATTTTGTGGTAAATAGTAATAAGAAAGGATATTATTATTGGAAAAAATTTGCAAAATACTTCAAGGAGGGTAATCAAATATTGGTGAGAAACTCAAAAACCAAAATAGATTACCTTATAAAATTGGTTGAAGATCCTGAAATAATCCCCACAAAGTATAGTAAATACAAGTGGTATAATCAGAAGTACCGAGCCAAATTTGAAGTAATAGAAGAAGAAATATGCCCTACAGGGAAATCTAGACAATTATTGATTCGAGAAAAAAATGATTTGCTAAAGAATTACAATTATAAATGCCCTGGACTTTCTTTCAAAAGCAGCTTTACTTCCAAACTCATCGAAATAAATTGCACAACACAGTTTAATAATACAGTCAAACCTCAATATGACCACATTATTGATTTTAGTTCTAAAGGTGGTCTAACAATTTTGAATAATCTACAACCACTTTGCGAAGGTTGTCACAAGGTAAAAACAGCATTAACCAGAAGGGAATTAATCCTTCTTTTGGAATCAAAATTTAGAAGAACATAATTCATTTTACCCAACTATATGCACAAATATAGTGGAGTTAGACCACTTACGATTATCACACATAATCTTCCGAATATGAATTTACTACATATATATCTAAGCTCATTTTATAATTGTTTATCTTCGCTGGCATAGGCGTTTTTCAGTTTGAAAAGATGATCAATTTTTCTGCCATTTACGAACAGGCCAACCGGCTGACCAGGGTAGCGTTTTAATTCTTTAGCAGGGTTAATAATAATATTTCCCTTAATATCAAAAAGCAAAATCTCGTCCTCATCTTCATCGTAAAATCTCCTTAACACGTAATGAATTATATTACGGAAACCAGATATGCTCCCATCAAATCTTTCGAAATGACGGAGTATGCTTTTTTGTACTAACATTAATTGATCGGAATATGTTAAGTCTAAAAAAGATTCTTCAAAATACACAAAACGAGAATGGTGAGTCATAATCCCTATAAATATGGGAGATGGTATCCCAAGTTCACACATTGCGCAAATGTGTGGTTTAAATGCTTTTCGTTCCTGTTCTTTTTTTCTATTTTCTTCTTGTTCATGAGTCTCTATCATGGCTTTAACCACCATAGATTCATCAACCTCCAATGCCTTAGCAAGCCTGATATACTGATCTCCCGCTAAAAAGCCACCTTCCAAAAAATTTCCCAGATTTCTTAGCCCCTTGGTGATATTGGAATAACCCATTCTAACAACCACCTCTTTTTTTGAAAGGTTAAGTTTTTTCATTCTATTAGTTATTAATTCAGAAATTGTTATGTTTTTCATCAAAGTATTTCCCATTTATTAATTTAATTTATGTGTAGTAATTTCCTTATTTTCACTATTCCTAATCCCTTTCATTTTGCACTTCATTATTCAAAAACTCCCAAATAAGCACCATAGCGAAAGTATCTAGCTCACAGTATCGTAGTAATCCTTCTCTCAACATATTCAATTCATAATCAGAAATCTCCGTAAATTGCATGTGCGCATAAGCCATCATAGCTGCTCCGCCATCGGACAGGTTTCGGTCTGAAAGAAATTGAGCCAGCTCTTCGTCAGATGCTCCTTCAAACAAACCCGGTAGTTGTTCATATGGACTTGGAATATGACCATTTATATCTGGTATAATCCATGTTTTGTCTTTAAAGTTCAAACTTTTAATACCATTTTCAGCTCCATAGACTGGCTTATTGTACTTCTGCTGCAAATATTGACTTGAGTTGAGTACAGCGGGTAATACATATTTTAATGAAATTGAACCGTTCGTTGCCGGATCGTAATAATATTTTTTGACTATTGCATAAATATCCACCATGTCCCGGGATCCTTTCCATTTTTCAGCAGAATCTCCCGTTGAATGTGTAATCGTTTTAATCCATTCCATTAGCTCTGCCTTGTCAGGCACATCAGTCTCTTCAGCAGCATATAGCTGCCTGTAAATAATATTCAAGTAGGTATTTTCATGATTATGATACCTGAAGATCGTTCCATCGTCATGTTCAAGTTCTTTTTTCAAAGCTCTTACAAACTCAAAATTCGGGAACTGCCCCCTCTCTGTATGCAGAAATTCCCCTTTATGTTCAATAATCCCATCTTCTGATACCTGGTGATGCGAAAACTGAAAAGCAATGCCTTCGTAAGGGTGAAATCCCTTATAGAAAGGTATGGCTACAGCTGATGTCTCAAAATCAATAAAATGTAATGGGTACTTCCAGGAGTCCATTTCCTCCTTCAGCTCTTCAAGAAGTAATTCAAAGGCAATGTCTTTGTTTTTGGCTTTCTGAATTTGAATCCATTGCCTTTCGGTTCTTGAGAAACCCGGCATAGAACCAATATTATATTTTAGATCATCTTTTGTAACATCTTCCATGAAGTATTTGCCTTCTTCGATCATATCATCTCTTCTTCTGAAGTACCAGATATCCATCATCAAAGGTTTCTCAAAGTCATTATCAGTCCAGTTAAGCTTCTCTTTCCAACACTCCTGAAATCCATTTTTCAGGCCTGTACTTCTCTCCTCTTTACTACATTTGAACTCGCACTCTTTGCATTTTTTGCCTAATTGAGGAGATATTTTAATATCGCTCTCGTATTTATCTGACAAAAAGAAAACCCACTCTTTGAAGGACATACCAGGTTTTTCAATAAAATCCTCCCCGGAAAAGATATTGGCAATAATATCATCAACATTTATTTTTACGAGTATCTCATCACCAAGATCATCATAGGTCAACGCTTCAGCAGGTATTACGGAAGTATACCTGTCGGAATCTTTTTGTATCCTGAAGAACTGATTTAATCCATCAACAGTAGCTCTTTTATTTTTATCAGCAAGCATTAAATAAGCCCTGATTTTATGATCGGGAAAAGCTTTTTGCATCACCAGCTTCTGAAAGGCTACATCATAAATATAAGGCCTCCATCCTGATCTGATAGCCCCCTTTTTATTCAAAAAATCCAGGGAATCCTTACCTGCAAATGATTTCGCCTTTACCTCAATCAAGTCCATCGTTTTTCCAGACTTTTTTAACACATCAACCCTTATAAATAGATTCTTATACTTAATGGCAGGCTCAAAAATGGTTACATTGTCCTTTTTAAGTAGTTCTTCGGTCTTTTCAAGTGGTATTTTATCCCCTTTGTCATCAATTGAATACCCTTCCGGGTGATATTGCCTGGCAAGTTCGCCAACCTGGAATCCGCCTTCTGCCAATGATTCAAGAAATGCATCATCAATTTTTTTATTAGGATATATTTTCTCCTTTTCAGTATAAAACAGTTTGGTTTCACACTCCAGTGCGAGTTTAAATCGCGATTTTGTTAAATATCTTATCATCGTTTTACGGTATTATATAATACAATTGTTTGATTAGTTTGCACATGCTTCATTTCCATTTTGTCAATGAAATATTTATTTTCTGTTCTATGAATAGCCTGTCTTACAAATTCATAATGGAACAATTCCATTAAACGATAAAAACCGTCAACCTCAAGATTCCGGAATGCAGTATCCGGGGTTAATCCAATATATTCAAGAATTTGTTGGCACCCTTCCTTGAGTTTTTTTATTATTTCATCAGGCCAATCCTCCTGAGGCATATCGTAAAAGTCACTTTTTCGATATTCTTCATTGCCTTTTTTAAGAAATGATGTCGTTTTTTCACAAATATAGTCATAGAAATACTTATCTGCAAGTTCCTGAATTTCAGGAATCAATTTTGTGTTTTTTTTCATAATATTTTGCTTTAATGGTCTGTTCTAAACCCAATCTGCGTGTTTCCTGTGAAATCAAAAAGTTCATCGTTGCAATATGCCTCAATATCTTTTCTGTTTGCTGCTTTACCATGGATAATTTCGTGCATGAATGTTTTCCTGGCAATGTTTTCTATGTTGCCTCCTGAGAAAGAATACTTTTCTCCAAGTACAGAAGCATCAGCGTCAGATAGAAATGGTATTTTCGATAGCCAGATCTTTTTTCTAATACCAATTTCCGGTGAACTGAATCGGATTTTATAAAGAAATCTCCGCTCAAAAGCCCTGTCAAGGTTGTTGGTGAGGTTGGTTGTAGCAATGAGAATGCCGGTGAACTCTTCAAGTTCCTGAAGAATTATATTTTGAATGGCATTTTCAGTTTGATCAACAGACGAAGAACCAACAGTTTTACGTGTTCCAAAAACAGCATCACACTCATTGAACAACATGATTGGCTCAATCTCATTATTTCTCGACTTTTTGTAATCATCAAACACCTTCTTGATTTTTTTTTCCGATTCGCCAAACCACATGCTTTTTGTATTGCTGATATCTACAGCCATAATCCTTCTACCAATTTTTTTTGCTATATCATAAACAGAAGCGGTCTTTCCTGTACCAGGCGATCCATGAAATAGCACAGTAAATCCTTCATTCATTTTTTTCTTTCGGAGTATACCTTTTATTTTATTAAAATGGTCTGGTTGAAGCATATTGGTAAGATTGGCAAGCTTGATTCCTTCCTCACTATTAAAAAATAGCGGTTGGACAACTATTGAATCAGGTGCAATCAACAGGTTGTTTTTTTGCTTACTGTTTATCAATACCTCCATATCTTTATCAAAAAGATCCTGTAATCCATGCTCAGTCATAAGGACATCTCTGTCATTTCGAAAAAACCCATCTTCCAATTTTAATATGTCGTAGGTGATTAAATTACTTGAACCTTTGATAAGATCACGTTTTAATCTGAATTTTGTTGTGGCATCTTCAAAGATCATCCCGAGTGCCCTGGAAAGATCAACACTTTCATCTCCATTCACCGTATCCCTGCATACAAATAGCAGAAGCAATCTTTCCTCATCCGATATTTTATAATAATTAACTTTTCTTATAAGGTCTAATTCTGAATTAACATTCATGAGTTGGTCAATCTCCTCAATCATTTCATCATATGTAATATCAGCATCATTTCTTTCTTCAATAAGCGAATTGACTTTCTCAAGAAAAGTTACCATATCCACTTTCTCCTGACTTTTTGTCAAAGATTTATCGCATAAAAGAATAGCATCCAGTACATTTTTTGTTATAAAATAGCTTATATCATGAAGTGACTCGTGTCGATCTCTGTTTGTTCTGTGATATATGAATTTTCTGATGAGTTTCTTTGCTTCAATATTTTCAATTTCTCTCAGGTATCTGGCTATTTTAAGATTATTACTCTTCACATATTCCGCAATACTATTTATATCCACTTTGTTATCTTCGAAGTTCAAAATAAAAATGATTGAAAACAGAATGGTTGGGATTCTGTCCAACTCAATGAATTTGCCGGCTTTCCTAAGTGAATCTTCAGGGATAGCAGCTGTCTCCAGGTTACCATTACTTTTTATTGCCGCTTTTGCAATAATTTCAAAATGCCTTATAAGATCGTTCTGCTTTACCTTTTTTGATACTTTTGAGTCTGACATTATGATTTCCCCCAGTTTTATGTTCTTTGTTTCAATTTTCGACCGCAAGTAAGTAAACAGGAATGCCATGAATTGGCATTTCAATAATAATTTGAAATAAATCTTTAAAATTTCACGCTATATTACTTTGAAATTGTAATTATTGATAAAATATCTCTTAATTTTATGTGATTTTAATAATTAATATTTCTTATGCCGAAAAACAAAGAAGCCCTTATCCGATACAGAGTAATAAACAGCTGTTTTATTAATAAGCGATATGTTACGATCAATGATTTAATAGTTGCGTGCGAAGAGATTCTTGATAAAAAACCTATAGGTGAGCGAACAATCAGGCGCGACCTACGGGATATGAAGCATGACAGAGGCCTTGGTTTTTATGCCCCTATTGCCTATGACCATCAGGAAAGAGCCTATAAATATTTGGATAGAGATTATTCGATCAATAACCTGCCCTTGAATGATGATGAAATGAATGCATTAATTTTTGCCTCTGCATTGTTAGAACAATTTCAAGGAGTTGAATTACTTGAACATATTCCCGGTGCGATACAGAAAATTGCCAACCATTTACGCATTCGACGTAATCTTAAAGATGAAGAGCATGAAGCGTTTATTGATCTGGAAAAAGCTCCTGAGACATTTGGAACCGAATTTATTAACACTCTTATCCAAGCCCTTAAAAACAAACAGGTACTCACATTAACCTACCGGGCATTTGATAAGGATCGTTCCTATAAGCATACGATACATCCCTACCTATTGAAAGAATACAGGAACCGCTGGTACATTTTCGGATTCAATGACTACTGGCAGGGGTTGAGGCTTTATGCCCTCGACAGGATAGAAAAGCTTGAGATTAACAATTCTGTTCCTTACAGAGCGTGTGAGAAGCCTCCAAAGGATTATTTCCGTAACCTGGTTGGTGTAACCCGTTTCACAGGCACCGAGCCAGAGGATATCGTTTTAAAGTTTTCAGAGCATCAGGCACCCTATATTTTAACCCAGCCCTTGCACGAAAGTCAGCAGGTAATAGAACATACCGATGAGCATTTGATCATCTCCTTAAAAGTTCATTCTTCCCCTGAGCTAGAGATTTTATTACTTGGCTGGCACAAAGAGGTTGAAATTCTTGAACCCAAGGATTTCCGCGAACAGATAAAGAAGATGCATAGGGAAGCTTTTGAGTTGTATGAATAGCGCATGTTTAGTAAGGTGAATTTATTCATTTCATTACAAGAATTCCCGGCCTGAACGGTATTGGGGTAATGGGGAATTGGGTAAAAAATATAAAAAAAGGAAAAAGGGTATTTCTTACAATTTTATTTCTGATACTACTATTGTTAAATCCATGTGGTATGATGGTTATTATTGATATGAGTGATTAGATCATTAAGTGCTTCTGTAAGATTCACACCTGAAATCCAAGTCTTTAACAGGCTGCTAAAAAAATATTCTATTGGGTGAGCTCCACGTATGTCCCAGAATAATTAACCGAATAGCTGAATTGCTATTAGCACCATCGTAATCCCAATCCCAACAGCTAAAATAATAAATCTTTGTTTCTGAATCTCACTAAATGAGTGTAACTTTTTTTCGAGGTTAGATATTTTTGCCGATAAATTAGTTTCTGTACTTTTAATCTTATTATTAAGACTTTCTGTTGCCTTTTTTAGCGTGCTACTGAGTGAATCTAATGTCTTTCCTACCCTATCCGTTTCATTTAATATATCTTTTTTAGAGTCATTTACTTGAGTAGATAAATTAGTAATGCTTTTGCTTATTGAATTAATTGTAGAATCAATATCGTCTAACCTTGCAGGAAAATCAACACTATTAAGGTATTTCGTTAATTCCTCAGTTTTTCCAGCTAAATCTTTATATTGAGTTAATAGATTTTCTACAATTTCCTTTTGACTTTCCCATTGATCCTTGTATTTAACGATGATATTATCCGTTTCTTTGTTCAATTTGGACATCCATTCGTTAAATGTATTCTTGAGTAAATCTACTTTTTCGTTTGTTTTTTTTAGAGTCAGTGTCGCTTCCTTTATAACACTTGCTGCTGATTTCTCTGACTCTTTAATAAGCTTTGCTGCGTTTTCCAGATCATTTAACGAAATTTCTAATTCTACTAATGCATCTTGTAACTTGTCATTCATGATATAATTTTATTTAATTTTTTGATAAATGGTTCTGTGAAAGACGATGTCCAATTTACATGGCTTAGAAACATTATCTTGTTAATATGATCTTCGAATCCCTCAATTACTTTCTTTTTAGTAATTTGTCCTAAAACATGTTCTTTATACTCCCTAACATACTCGAGATATTGTGGTTGATTGTTTTCTGAGATTTTCCATAGGTTCTCGAAGCCAACTTCCAAATCTTCAGAAACAGATTGTATAAATTTTCTGCTAAAACGATTTTCTTCTAAAACAATTAAAGAAAATGCTCTCAGTAACCGGAATACATAATTATCGGGGTTATTAATCAGCAATCTAGTGCATGCGCCTCTTAAATGTTTAAGGTTGTCTTTTTGGCTATTATTTGAATCATCCTGAGTTATCATAATAAAATCTATTATCCAGTCAAACTTAGCTTCTTTTCCTTCATCTGACCAATCCAGTAATGAAGCATTATACAGACCTTTCTCATCAGAGTCCTTCATGAAAGGCAAAACGCGATACTTTCCAGTCTTTTCAGGTTCAATTTCGATCTGATAATCTTTTCTTGCATATTTTGAATTAAAGTAAAGATGAATCCAGGTTTTCATTTCCACATTTCCTTGTAATAGTCCAACCTGACAACAGGCTTTCATGGCTTTTATCGCTTCCTTTCTCTTTTTAGCAACTTCGGCATAAACAAACCCTATAGTAAAATCAAGGATTCTTTGTATCTCAGAATCCCCATCTCTTTCCAGTAAACCTTGAATTATTAGCTCAGTTCGCTGGTTAGAATAATACTTTGAAATATAATTCCTAAGATGCTGGTGGTACTGTTCATCTGTTTTTTTCTTCCCAAATAATGTAAAAGTTTCAGCATTATAATTTACAGTATAATCGTCTATTACTCCAATAAGAGAAAGCCGATAGATTGCTTTCTCTGTATCTGATTTATCCCTGCGAGAATCAAGTGTTAACTTTACTTCTTTTAAAAATTCTTCTTTGTTTTCAACTTTATTACTAAACTGATTACTTAGAAATGTGACATAATCCTTAACATTTACTTCCTTAAAAACACTCTGAAGGAAGCTTTCTACTTGAGAATCATATTTAGCTCGACATATTTCTACTGTAATCTCTTCTTTTATTTGGGAAAGAAGTCCATGTAATCTACTATAAACTTTGCTCCAATCATTATTAAATGGGATTGTGATTTGAAAATTTTCATCGTAATCCAGTCCATTAAGTATTTTTTCTATTCCGGGTGTGGGATCTGCGTGCTGAATCGACTTTAGCCATCTAATAAGACTTTCATAATCTTCAACCGGCTTTAATTCATTTATAATATCTTTCAGTTTTAAAAGATACTCATTTGCAATGTCCTTATTAACAGTTGCTTTGTCTGTGATTCGTTCCCCAGTTTTAAGCCTAATATATCCATAATTTCCTTTTTCACTGTCGTTTAAAAATAAAACTCCATAATCATCTCCAATTTTTAAATTAAAGTCAATTTCTGAAGACCCGATATCTTCTTTGAATTTCTTTGCAATAATATCCTTTTGTTCTTGTTGTGGGTGTTCAATTTCAGTGAGTATCTCATATAATACTGCCTTTTCCTTTCCCTCACCTTTAAATGAATTGCTATAGAAGTATTGTTGTATTTCATAATCAACATCTATGCTATGATTCTCAATATCTCTATCTGCAATTATTTGATCATTAAACAATAGTACGGATACAGCCATTTTCCTATCTCTACCCGCTCTTCCGGCTTCTTGAATATAGCTTTCTATCGATCCTGGATAACTTAGATGTATTGCAAGTCTTATATTGGGTTTGTCAATACCCATTCCAAATGCTTTTGTTGAAATCATTACATCAAGCTTGTTTGTAATGAAATCATCTTGATTTTTTAAATTGTCACCCTCTTGCTTCTGCGCAAGCTTTTCATCATCTGAATTGACTCCAACAAAGGTTCCACATCTTAGATTACTTAATTCGACATCCTTTTTTACACTTTCATACAAGCCAAAAGAACTGTGCTCATAACTTTTGTACTTATCTGTAACTCCGAAATACCATGATCTGTGCGGCGTGAAAATCAATGCGGCGTTTTTACCACTTTCATTCCAAAAATGCTTATGATCTAAATCCTTTAATTCAATATCTTCAAAAATCTGATCGACAGTGGGGGTGGTAGTTTCTGATTCATAAGTTAAATTAATAAGATCACTATTCAGTACTAACTTACTATTTTTATTATATCTCTGAAGGATTCTCGATGCATTCTTAATTATTTCAATAATCTTATACTGTTTTAATTCTCCTAATTGCTTTTTAATCTCTAATTCAAAATATCCTTTGCCTGCTAACCTTCTGGATTGTTCTACATATTCAATCGGAATGTCAATTTTTTCAACATGAAATTGTAATTCATCCCGAATGGTTGTTTCATGTCTTATTATCGCTTCGTCTGGGATACCCCTTTCCGGCCGATTTCCGGATAATTCTCTTTGAACATCAGATAATACGTCATAAGAAGCTGTAGCAGTTAAACCAAATAGTGCTATTTCACCTTTTTCGGTTTTGCATAGGTCTAAAAGATTGCGACCTAAACTTAGATAAGATGTTCTGAAATCATGGCCCCATTCAGAAACACAATGAACCTCGTCAATTACACCATAACTAAAATAACGCTTATCTTCTGCCATATTTTCTAGAACCAAACGAAACGCAGGAATCATTAATCTTTCGGGGGAAACAAAGCAAAACAAAGCTTGGCCACTTAGCATTTTATTCAGAGCAAATTCTCTCTCAACAGTTTTTAGAGAAGAGTTAATAAACATTGATCCTGTGATCCCGATTCGAGCTAATCCATCTACCTGGTCTTTCATCAATGACTTAATGGGATCAATCACAAGGGAATGTCCAGGTTGCAAAATTCCTGCGAGTTGGTAAGTTAAAGACTTTCCTGCCCCAGTTGGAAGTAGGCCTATTACCGTTTTATTTTGAAGTGCCCTATTTAAAATTGGCAGTTGTCCTGGCCTGAATGTTTCTTTTCTGAAAATATTTTTAAGAAAAAACTTAAGTACATCAATGGCTTGCTGATCAGGATATGAATCTTCGTCTTCCTTCTCTATAATTAACGGTCTCCAATAAATCCTCTTTGTTGTTAAAAATTCGAAATTAGTTTTTACAGAAAAAGAAGATCGTATTTCTAAAAAATGATCATACTCTAAATTAATTTCTCTTTTTGACAATCCAAATCTTTCTAAAACTGAGATATCAATGCATAGGTCATATTTATTATCGTCTAATTCAGCATATTCAATCAAATAACTATTCTCTGTACTTTTTAATTTTGAATTTTCAAACTCTTTGGTGAAATAAACAGTCAAATTTATTTCAGGTATGGTTCTGCTTTTGCCCTCAAGTTGGAATAATGATTTAAGAGTCCTTTTTATATCCGCGATAGCCAAATGAGCACAAGGTACATCCCGCTCGATTACAGCAAAATTCCAGATCTTTGCAGACAGATCAAGGCTTCTACTCATTATAGCTTTGATTATGGAATATTGAATCCGAGCTATTGCAAATGGTGTAAGCATTAATTCAAGCGAAGAAAGTCCTTTTTTGTTTTTATATAGAGGATTAAAGTAATTATCCTGAAGAATAGAAAAATATTTTGTATTTAATAGAGGTTTTAAGCGATCGAAATGCTTTTTGAGACCCTGATCATTAAACTGCGAAGTAGGTACTCTCATTGTTTTCGCCCAATTAGAATCAATTAATGCACGGTCTCGCTGCTCGTCTAAATGTTTTTGCGATGGTTCATTATGTTGTGAACCATCAATTTCGATACATACCCCTTTTCGTCCCTTCTCGTTAAGTGGGTAAGGATATTCTATTACAAAATCAGCTTTCTGTTCCCTGAAATTGTTTCTATGTTCATCCTTCAACTTTTTTATTGATATCATAGAATCAAGCGTCCGCTGTGATTCCATCAACTGGATAAAAAAATCTCCTTTCCCGTCATTAAATTCAGTAGGTAAGTCAATATACAGGTACTCTTCCTCGAATCTGCTTCCCAACTTTTCCCAGCTTTTCAAATAGTCACAGTGAGCCGTATTTCGATCTATCCTTGGCTCAATAATATGCATGGCACGAAAGAGTAAATCTTTATAATCATCATCTCCATTAAAGTTAAATCCAATTGTGCCAATGTTATTATATGGCTCCATTAATCCAAAAGCATCGGCCATATTTTTCTCTAATTCATAACTTACCCATGTCGGCATTCCCCTGATTATTAAATTATGTAAGGTGTAAAGAATACCATCAGGATGTTTGGGGATTTCCTCAAAAGACAAGTCTGTTTCTACTTCAAACGAAGAAAGAAGATTCATCAATCCATCAAATATTTCAGCTTCATTTGCTGAATGATCCATCTTTTCATTTAACCATTTTTGGACAGACTCCAACACATATCCTGCTCTAAACTGAAAAACTCCTTCCATGTAAATTTTTTTTTATTTAACAGTTGATTCTTTTGTAGTTTTAGAATATTTATCTCTTAAATCTTTGAGAACTCTATAGAATTCATCTGATTCATTTGGAAATAAGAGCTCATATGGTACATAGCTAAAACCATCACTGAAAAAAGACTTATCAATATTCACCAATTTAAATTTTGGTTACTACTCAACAACGAAATTAACAATAAATTGTGAATAGTTTTTCATGAACAGTATTAAAAATGAATGTTTATTGCTGTTTCTTTGAAGTATCGAAGCAACAATAACCATATCGCAAAGGGAGTTTGATAATCTCAATCAAGATAATAAAGAATTGAGGCAGCGATTATGGGAATCATTATCTTTGATAAAGGAATTGCGAATAGAAATACAGTTACTTAAAAACGGACGCAAAAGCGACACGAGTTCCACGCCGAGTTCTCAAGATTACAGTAGAAGCAATAAATACAATTCGCGGGAAAAGTCTGATAGAAAAAGT
>JAVCCH010000036.1 GCA_030765535.1 Candidatus Tenebribacter davisii | reverse complement strand
TTCACTAGCAAGCAAATCAAGGCAAAAGAAATACCTTCATTGTTACGTGCAAGAGAGGGAGACGTAAAAATCGAAAGCTTTTCAGATGGGTGGAAAAACCTAAAGTTCTTGTTTAAGAAGAGAATAACGCCTTAAGTTTTCAATGACTAAGCCCATACTGACTTAGCGGAGGGATTTAGGGCAAAAGAGTTCCTATTTTTCCTTCTTCGAATCCATTGAGCTATTCCCCTCATGTTTTCTCATGATTTTGAGGGGTTCATGCTCATCAGTTAGGCTTTCCACTATGGGCTTATTTCACTGAGCAGTAGTTCACTATAAGTAAAGTTCATTAGATTTATGCTCAATATCTTGAATTAATAAGAATAGCCATGAAGGAATTAACAGAATCTCTGCATTATCAATAGTACGTTTTTCAAGTAAATCTTTGGTTACAATTATCCCCTTTTGTACATTAAATTTCTTCATAAATTTTAACACAGTTTTAAGATCATTGGTTGTAATTTGAGATTGATATTTTACTTCTATTGGTATTTTTTCTTTTGTTATAATGTCCACTTCATTTTTTTGAGGTGTTCTCCAGAATGATGGGTTTTCTATATTATTTGCTATGATCCCCTCTACAAGATGTCCAGATAATTCCGTATTAATTACCTCAAAAGGGTAGTTCAGCATTGATATTACAAGTGAGCTATGAGCAGCATATTGTTTTTTACTTGTTCGTAGCTGTTTGGCAACACTTGCAGTAAAATTATAGGCAATTGTTATCAGAAATGATTTTTCTAAAAGATTTATATACTGAGAAGTTCGATTTCGGTTGATCTTTAAAATATTTGAAAGATTCATGATTTCAAATAATCGGGCATTACTATTCGCTAATAATCTAAATAGGTCATAAATTATTCTTTCATCTTCTTTTGTTTGACGGGCAATATCAGATATAGATTTTTGTATCACTGATTCTTTAACATATTTTTGAATATAGTCTTTTTCTGTTATTGGTATTTCAAGAAGCTCAGGGAAAGCTCCTTTTATTATGTATTGATTAAATAATTCTCTGTATTTTTCTTTTTCATGTGCAAATTTAAGATCATATTCTCTAAGGATATGATCTTTTGATATGGTATGCTTCATGTTGAAATAACGTGTATATTCCTTATATGTTAAAACTGGTAAATGAAACGTTAATATCCTTCCTGCAAGTGTTTCTTTATCTGTATTTATTTCAAGGCTGGCTGAACCTGAAATGATTATTTTTAAGTTCTCCTCAATATCATAGTATGTTTTCAATAAATCAGCCCAATGAAGTAGTTTCTGTACTTCATCTAGAAAAAGGTACCTCATTTTAGTTTTATCTGAAAATTCAAAGAAATAATTTATCAGGTCTTCAGCAATATTATAGTTTTGAAAATCTATGTCGTCAAAGGAAATGTAGCAGATGTTATTTTTTGGTGATTTTAATTTTTTCTGGATGATTTGTTTCATTATTATTGTTTTGCCAACTCTTCTTAGACCTGCTACTGCAAGTATTTGTTTATATTTAAAGTATCGAAGTATCTCTTTCAAGAGATCTCGTTCAAATTCAGGTAATGTTACTTGTTCTTCTTTCCACCATGGATTTTGTTTCATTAGTAAATTTCTGTGTCTCTCTTCCATGAATTACCATAACGCAAGCATATTTATATATTTTATGCACAACATTTATGCATAAATTTAATAAAACGCATCGTTAAAACATATTAACCTAGAATAGCAATAACTCTCTACGGATGAAAGGTACACAGTATTTGCCGATACGATCAGTGCAGGAATACTTATAAGAGCCTAAATTTATCTTCCATTTGTAACAATGCTAGGGGATCCTTTTTTCCCCATAGTGTAGGGTATGTGCTATTTTTCCGTAATATATTCCGTAATATATTATTATATAATATTATAATGTAAGAACTACTGAGCTTCATGATAATTGGGCAATGAATCGATTACCTGATTTACCATACGACAGTTTTGATTCAATCATTTATTCTTTGCATCATCATGCCGAAGCTCAGTAATAGCAGTTGTCTGCTGCTATTTCAGTGACAAACTAACCCGAAGAGATTTATGATTTTTTCAAAAACAATCTAAGGAATTTCCTCCTGTTGGGCATCGCAAATTCGGCTAAATCCAAATCCAATTATCGTAAGAATTTAGTAAATCTATCGATAAATTCCTCAATGTCATCGATGCCGTCTTGAATAATTTTGTAAATGATCTCTTCGTCAACCGCCCAGTAAATGTGTACTATTCTGTTTTTGAATCTAGCCATCTCAACAAGTTTTTCTACAAAATCCTTGGAGTCTACGTCTTCAAAAGCCTTGATGGTATCTGGTGGGGAATAGTCATCGGAAACATCATAGGATCGCTCATCGCATTCATCTGGGCGACTATATATCAAAAAACTGCTAAAAACACCGCAGCACATCCCATCGATTAAAAAAGTTTGAAATACCTATGCATAAAGAAAAATAGGCAAAACTCGAATTAAATCTTTAAATACTGGCAATATTTTCTATGAATGTAACAGTTAAAATTATCATAAGATGTTGCTTGACAACTTAGCAACATACTTTTCAGTAAAATTAAATTTTTAATATATAATTAAAATTATTGAATACTTTCACTCATCCTCCAACAAGCTTTATAAGGAGAAAACACATTATAATTTTGACAGTATATTCTAGATAAAATATAATCTAAACTGTGAAAATAATGACTCCAAGAGTACTGGTAATACTCAATGGGCCTGGAGGTCCATAATAGTGGTATCAACCCTGAGTGAAAATAAAAAGGCAAGTGGTTATAAATCTTTTTCTAAAAACCAAAGGTAAGGACAATAATCTAAATAGTGATACTTGGAATACTGTTGGTTTATCCTACTACTGATTTTTCGTGGGTTATTTTTTTGCCCTTGAATCTATCTAATTTTAAACTTTCCAAAATATCAGGAGTTCTACCATCAATCAAAAAATCAGAAAG
>JAVCCH010000160.1 GCA_030765535.1 Candidatus Tenebribacter davisii | reverse complement strand
GCAATAAGTACATAAATTTTACATATTCTTAATGATTTTTTAGGAGTTAGTTAGAATTAGATAAATCTTTAAAAATGATGAAATGCCCATAACAAGCGTATCGGCTGTTTGGTCTCGCTGTGCTTTTGTCCTGAACCTTACGGTTCAGAGTTTGGGTTGTTTGTTTTGGCGTGATCGTTCCG
This sequence comes from Candidatus Tenebribacter davisii, assembly GCA_030765535.1. Taxonomy (GTDB): domain Bacteria; phylum Cloacimonadota; class Cloacimonadia; order Cloacimonadales; family TCS61; genus Tenebribacter; species Tenebribacter davisii. Next base: position 4,084 of record JAVCCH010000160.1, on the reverse strand, counting down.
ATCCCGCCGCATACGCAAAACATTAGTGGCTTTCTAAAAGGAGACAAAAATGATTAACTCATCTACAAAGATTTCAAGATTAAATGAAGTATCAGATTTTGTTGATGAGTCTTTAATGCTCTATACTTTTTTTAACTATCTCAAATCCCGCAAATTATTTAATGAATATTTTTCAATCCCAATTGAAATAAAAAAAAGAGAAAGTCCAGATTTTGAAGTAAACAATAATTATGGGATAGAGATAGCTTTTGCAGCACCTCAGAGTTTAAGATATGCTGATGTCTTATTTGATAAAGCTTCTAATAATAACATTCTTGAACTTGATGAAGAACTTGTAAACTCAAATAGTATAAAAAGAAATGATATTAAAAAATTCATTAAAGGACCTGCAGAAGACTTATCCGAAAACGGATATTACGCTGATCAGTTAGAATTTATTTGGTCAAAAAAGGTGGTTGAACAAATTGTATCAAAAACTCACAAATTAAACACAATTTATACAATATTTGATAAAAATATACTTCTGGTTAATGGTGATTTTCTCTTACCAAGAGTTCGTAATATATCAGAAAATTGTCTCAGAGATGAATTAAGAATTAACGTAGAGTTATCAAATTATAAAATCAAATTTACGGAAATATTCATATTGTTGGATTTCCAATACAAGCATATTATTAGAATTAATAGTGATGATAATTATTAAGAATAATGGAGGAGAAATGAGAGAAAAAGCACTTTATTTTGTTTTAGTTTTAGTTATAATTCTAGTTATAGGTTGTTCTGAAACAACATCACCTGAAAGTACTAAACCATCAAATCTACAAATAACTTTAGTTGAAGAAAATATAATTAAATTAACATGGCAAGACAATTCTACAGATGAAAATAAATTCTTTATTGATAGAAAAAAAGGTGAATATGAATGGTTTGAGAATTATTTTGAAGTTGAAGAAAACATAACAACATGCACAGATGAAATCCCAACAGAAAGTGATACAATTTATTCATACAGGGTAAGAGCTTTTGATGGTAGTGATTACACTGAATACTCTACATCAGCTGGTTGGTTCTCTGAAAGTTCAGCTCCTTCAAATTTGCAATTAGAACAAGTTGCTCAAGATAGTATTAAGCTTATGTGGAACGATAATAGTATTGGAGAATATAATTTCAGAATTGATAGAAAAATTGAAGGTGAAGAATGGATAGAAAATTATAAAACTCTTGATGCAAATATTGTAGAGTTTATTGATTATAATAATGATTTGTATGCTCCTTGTTATTATCGAATAATTGCAATTTGTGGAAACAGTAGTTCAAATTATTGTGAAAGTAATTTAAATGCATTCAATCCACCCTCTAATCTAAATGCAACATTATTTGATTATGTAGCCATTTCATTAGAATGGGTCGATAACAGCAACTACGAAATTGGCTACATAATTGAAAGAAAGAAAGAAAATGAAGAATTTGTACTTTTAGATTCAGTAGATCAAAATATTAACACATATATTGATGACAACATTGAAGAATTTACAAAATATTATTACAGAATTTATGGTTTTAACCAAGAATTTCAAACAAACTATTCTAATATAGCTAATGCCACTTGGTATAATGGAATTATTTACGTACCTGATTATTTTGATGAAATACAAAATGCGATAAATATTGCACATTCGGGTGATACAATTATTGTTCGTTCTGGTCAATATTTTGAAAATATCGAATTACAAAATAAAAATATTGTATTAGCATCAGAATATTTATTAACAGGTGATGAAAATGATATATCGCAAACTATAATTAATGGTTCAAATAGTGATACCGTAATTCGAATAAACTGGAGTATTAATGATAGTACTTTAATCTGTGGTTTTACAATTAATGAAGGTTATGCTAACTATAATGGTGGTGGGATATACTGTGACGGGAATCCCATTTTATCAAACTTAATAATTACTTCAAATCATGCTGATTATGATGGAGGTGGAATTTATTGTAGCGGCAGTCCCCAATTACAGTATTTGACAATTAATTCAAATACAGCTGGTGATGATGGAGGTGGTATATATTTTTATGATGGTAATCCAATATTGGAAAACTCTGAAATTTATTATAATTCATCTTATTCAGGTGGAGGTTTATTTATTTCTTCCGATATAGTAATTAATAACACAATTATTAGAAATAATAGTAGTAACTATTCAGACAGCGGTGTATTTTGTAATAATTCCAATGCTTCTTTTAATAATGTCATTATAAAAAATAATTATGGTGATTATGCAATTAATATAAGCAACAGTGATTTCACGTTCATTAACTCAATCATTGATAATACATTAATGCAAGTATCAAATTCTAACGCTCAACTAATAAATTGTATAGTTGATAATGATTATATTGATATTGTTAATCAAACTATTATGGATATTTCTTATTCAGATATTATTGGAGGAGAAATTATAATCAATGTGAATTATAATAGTACACTTAATTGGTTAGAAGGCAATATTGATTTAGATCCGCTTTTCGTTAATCCTGATAATTATCATTTACAATTAAGTTCTCCATGTATAGATGCTGGTAATCCGAATACACAATATAATGATTATGATGGAAGTAGAAACGATATGGGCGCTTATGGTGGTCCGAATGGTGAATGGTAGATTATAGTTTTTTAGAAGATTTAGATAAAAAAGCCACTAACAAACGTGTCAGCGGTAGGCTTCGTGGTGGCTTTGTACTGAATCGTACCGATTCAGGTTTGGTCGGTTTGTTCGGTCGTGATCGTTCCGATCCCGCCGCACACGGCAAACATTATAAAACACATGCAAGAATTTTCTTAATCAAAAAAGGAGGGAGCAGTGTCGAAAAATCATGCAGAATGGATAATTATTTTATTAATTTGCATCTTATCAGTATTAGTATTTTCATTGTTTAATTCATTTAGTAATCAAGCTAAATGGGAATATAAACTTGAATCTCCAGAAGACTATACTTTTGAAAAAGAAATGAATGAGTTGGGTGATGAAGGATGGGAATTAGTGTCTGCTCGAAGAGCTACGGTCTCTTATGGCAGCAGGGATGCTTTTTACGAAATTATACTCAAACGTAGAATCAAAAAAAAGTAAACAATGTTTCCGCATACATAAGCACCGTCGATCATTCTAGTAATTTGTTTAGAAGTGGTCAGCAAAAAACTATAGAAGCAGAAGTAAAAAAGATTGGTAGTCTATTTCGCTTGTCCCATCACAAATTTTCTTTTTACGGTAAGTAAGCACAGAATTAATATAATTTCTACCTTTTGACAAGAGTGTTTTATTTCAATCTGAATACTGATGAATACATTAATTTTGATTTAGATACTTAGTATAAAATGTGTCTAATTCACTACGATATTCACAACGATACTAAATATCAAAAAATGTAGCTACCGCCTAACATGTTATATGATAATAGGTTAAAAAAAACAATGGCACGCCCGAGAGGACTCGAACCCCCAACCCTCTGATCCGAAGTCAGATGCTCTATCCAATTGAGCCACGGGCGCACATAAAACAAACTTATTTTTATAGTAATTTATGTCCAATATTTTAAGTTCGTAATAAAAAAAATAGTCTTTTTTTATATATATTAAAAATGTATTGACACCATAAATTTTATAATAATTTTAGCACCAATAAATTAGAGGAGAGGTAGATGAACGAAGACGAGTGTCTGATTTTAGCTCTGAGCTTTATATTAGTGAATGAAGCTATTAAAATTTTTGAAAACGGAACCTTTAATACCCTTAAGACATTGAGACCTTGATTCTTTAACAATTACAATTAAAAAAAAATATTAAAATACATAAAAAATAAAAAAAAATAAATAAAAAAAAGGAGCTAAGTTTTGAAAAAAAACATAGTGGAAAAAATTCTTTCAAATCATATTGTTGAGGGAAAACCTGAGCAAGGCACTGAAGTAGGAATAAGAATTGATCAAACACTTACGCAAGATGCTACAGGAACTATGGCTTATTTGCAGTTTGAGGCTATGGGAGTTCCAAAAGTCAAAACAGAGCTATCAGTAAGTTATGTTGATC
>JAVCCH010000042.1 GCA_030765535.1 Candidatus Tenebribacter davisii | reverse complement strand
TGATGGTTGGTCATTTGGTTTTGAAACGGAAAGTAAACTATCTAAGCATGTAGTTAATACAAGCTTGATTTATGCTCCCCAAAAACACAACCAAGCTCGTTCAACTTATGATCCGGAATTAGGAAAATTCTTAGGACGAGAATTTAATTTCACTAATCATAAATGGCAAGAAAACAAATATCTTAAACCACAATTGTCAATAAGAGATCGCTGGACTTTCACTCCAAATTCTTATTTAATGACCAACTTATTTGTTACTACTGGTACAGGTGGTGGAAGTTATGCCAACAACATTAACTTTGATGCTGAAAATGGAGCATTGTTAAATAAAGATCTAATTAGTGAATCACTTGAGAGAAAGATGTTTGCAAGGTATGCCTACCATGTTTATCAAGAAACTGGTTATGCTCTAGAAGGATTTGAATTTAATGAAGCAACAACAGGTGGAACATATACCTGGGCAGGTGATGACAAAACTGTTTACAGTGGTTCGAATACACTTGATGGGGACTTATTTCATACAAATAAATTTACCAGTTATAGTAATCATAATCAAATGGGTATGAACTCATACTTTGAACAGAATATTACTGAAAATATAAATATGATCGTTGGTGCTGAAGGTCGGTATTGGCAAGCTGATCATTATAAGGAAGGTACTGATTTTCGCTATTATGATCCCACAGATGCAGACTCAGTAAGCACTTTTGATGCTTACATGAGAGATTATGACTATTCATCCAAAGTGATAAACACATCTGGTTTTGCAAGAGCAAAGATTAATATTCCATTTGATTCTGTAATTCAAAAGATCAATTTCATGCTGGATGGACAATACGCTGTATATCACTCAGAAGTTGAAGAAAACCTGATAAAATTCTTTGATCCAATAAAAGGTGAATTTATAGAAGAAGGATATTATTCAACAAAAAATATACTGGGTGATGAGGGAGAATGGCAATTCGAACCGAATGGCGATTCTACATATGTATATTTTCCAAAATTCAACGCTGATGATTATCAGCGGACTTATGATTTTTTCTCACCTAAATTTGGAGTAAATGTAAATATTGATGATTATTGGAACGTTCTGGCAAATTATTCTATAGTTTATAAAGAACCTACTGTTAGAGATTGGTATGATCGTAGTGATGGTCCAGGTATGCAGCAAGCTAATGAATTTGGTGATATAATATATGATTTAAAACCTGAGAAAGGAGTAACTATTGAAGGTGGTTTCGGATATAGAAACTCTGAACATAAACTTGAAGTTACTTATTATCATACTACCTATAAGGGTAAAATTGAAAATACTGATGTAGGGCAAGGTGATCAAACAAATAGTGTAACAATTAATGCTGGAGATGCTATTCATCAAGGTATAGAATTTGCTGCGAAAAGTGAAGTGAATAATTTTGATTTCAACATATCTACTACATTATCAAAGAATCGTTGGAGTAAGTTGAATGAAGAATTTCAAATGATTTTTTATGAAGCAGCCGAAGATGTAGAGGGAAAAGTTGTACCATTCTCACCTGAGAAAATGGCTTCTGGTGGAATTGGTTATACCTTCCATGAAATGCCTTTAAATGGAAATCTACGGGTTGGATTCTCTGGTAAATGGACAGATGATTATTATACAACTTATGATAACGTATATTGTAAGCAGCTTTATTATTATGATGAAGAAGATAACTTTGTATCTATGGGTGAGCATGAATTTGTGGAGAACTTATTAGGTACAGGACGTTACGATTATGATGAGGATGAAGGATATATCGTTAATTTTGACAACGAAGGTGATTATGATCGGGAATGGATCTTACAAAGTTCAAAATTGCCTGCTTTCTTTGAGTTGAATGGTTCAATAGATTACAAATTTTATATTGGCAATCATAAAGCTGCTATCAAATTGAATGTAAACAACATCTTGAATAAAAAAGATAACTATTCTAAAGCCTACATTACAAAAGCTTATGGAATGAAAATTAGACAAGCAGATGGCAGCCTGGATGATCCTGTCTTCGGTGAAGCTGCTTCCAGTGGCAATTCTACAGGTGGAGGATATTATCCTTATTTAAGTCCGGCTCCACTATTGAATGTATTCTTAACACTTGAATATAAGTTTTAAAAGATGTATGAACAAAAAAAAGGAGCTGATTTGTCAGCTCCTTTTTTTTTGCTTCTTATTTTATTACTTCTTATCTTTTGGTTTAGGAGTCTCTTTTAACTCTTCTATGAGAACTGTAATATTTTTTGCTTTGAAGATTGGATAAAAGTCAGTAACATAATCAGTTATTATCTCTTTTAACGTTTCATTTTTCTTTATCACAGCTTTACTATACTTAATAGTTATAGTAATTTTGTTAAACGCAGCCGTAATTGAAACAACGGGAATCTCACCAACAATATTCCCCAAATATTGAGGAAGTGTTTTATCTAATTCAATGAGACCTTTCAATAGTTGGTATATATTATAAGCTATATATCCAATAACTGATACTACTAAGAAATTAAAAATAAACTTCAAGACTTTCATCTAAATCTCCCTAATAAATCTGGTAATTAACAACAAATTATAGTTCTTATTTTAACAAGATAACTTTTTTTACACTTGTATAATCACCGTTTTCACTGGCAATGCCTGTTTCAAAGAAGTAGATACCACTGGAAACCTTGTTATTATTATTATCAGTTCCATTCCAGGCAACATGATGCTCACCAACAGAAAGGTTCTCATTTATTAATGTTCTAATCATTTCACCTTTAATGTTATATATATTTATTGTAACGTTGCTATCATTTTTCAAATTTAGATAAGCAGTTGTTTGAGGATTAAATGGATTTGGATAGCATCCAATAAACTCTGAAGTTGGAACAACAGTATTTTCGTTTATAGAAACTACATCAATCAGGTCATCTGGAGTCCGTGGATGCAAACCATATTCATCATAACTGAAGTCAACGCATCCTCTGATGATTGCCCAATCCATACCTATGGTAATCACAATAGGAGGAACTACTTCATCTAAATAAAAGAAGCCGTCATCAACCTGGCATTCTCCTGAACCATCATCAATATACCATTCACCGTGTTCTCCTTGAGGTTCAGTAACTGTAACATTGTTAACTTCAACAAGACAACCTTCATACATCTCTGCCTGTGCTGGAATAACTAAATTTAAAGTTGTTACCTGTATAGGATCCGGTACGGGATTACCTGAACTGAGAATTGTAACTGTACAATAACCTAATTCAGTTAAGCCATAATACTCACTTACGGTACCTGTAACCTCTACTTCATCTCCTAAAGCTGGATCAGCAACAAAATCATAAACATAGATACCATGCCACGCACCACCTTCTGGATCTGACATAAAGAAATATAGATCATGACCAAAATTTGTACCGGTTACAATACCTGTTACAGTAACTTCCTCACCATCAAGTGGTGATGGGTAAAATCCATCAGGACCAGGGACATCAGTATACTGAATGTCATAAATTGTTGTAGCAAATACAACTGAAAGTACAAACGTAAAAATTAAAATTCCAAAAATCTTTTTCATAATATTCCTCCAAATATTTATTAATCATTAAACTTAAAGAAAATTAAAATATATTATTATTATGTCAAGATTTAAATTACTATCATGATTATTAATAGCCAATTATGGAAGTTATAAAATTTCTTGACACTTGAAGGCTTACAATGAATCTTGTAAATGTAACTCATATAGAAATTATAAGAAATTGTATTTGAAAAACAATTGAGAGGAGATGTTAATGAATAACGAAAATAATAAACAAAATCTATTTGAACTAAATATAAAACAACTGACGAAAATTGCAAAAGAACTGGAGTTAGATGATATAAAAGGATTAAAGAAAAAAGAATTGATTCATAAAATATTTGAAATGGAAGCTACACAGGAAGGATTAGCATTTGTTTCCGGCTGTTTACAGATAGTATATGATGGATATGGATTTCTAAGATTTCTAAAAAATAATTATACGCACGGCAGAAATGATATCTATGTTTCTAGTTCACAGATCAAGAGATTTGGATTAAAGAAAGGACATGTAATTTCTGGTCCAGTTCGTGCACCAAAAGATGAGGAAAAGTATTTTGCTCTAATTCGTGTTGACTCTGTTAACTATGAAGATCCGCTCGTAGTTATAGAAGTAAAAAGATTTGAAAAGTTAACGCCATATTTTCCAGAGGAAAAATTTGATCTTGAAACTACTCAAAAAAATGTTTCTACAAGGATAATTAATCTTTTTACTCCAATAGGCAAGGGACAAAGAGGGATGATTGTAGCTGCACCACGAACTGGGAAAACAGTATTAATGCAGAACATTGCCAATGCAATTCTTACAAATCATCCTGAAGTATACCTTATAGTGTTACTTGTTGATGAAAGACCTGAAGAAGTAACTGAGATGCGGAGAACATTGATCCCGACTAATTCAGAAGTTGTTAGTTCTACCTTTGATGAACAACCAAAGAACCATATCCAAGTTGCCGAAATGGTTATTGAAAAAGCAAAACGAATGGTTGAGTTAGGTCAAGATGTAGTTATCATGCTTGATAGTATCACACGTTTAGCTCGAGCTTTTAATATGGCACAACCCTCAAGCGGCAGAGTACTTTCCGGTGGTCTTGATGCAGGATCATTACATAAACCAAAAAAATTCTTTGGTGCTGCGAGAAATGCATTAGAGCAGGGAAGTCTGACAATTATAGCAACAGCATTAGTAGATACAGGTAGTAGAATGGATCAAGTTATTTTTGAAGAGTTTAAAGGAACCGGTAATATGGAACTTGTTCTTGATCGATCAATTAGTGATTACCGTATGTATCCTGCAGTAGATTTAGTGAAATCCGGTACAAGACGTGAAGATCTTTTACTTACAAAAGAAGAAGTACAAAGAATGTTCGTTCTACGTCAATTCCTTAAAGGTATGAGTCCTTTAAAGGGGATTGAAATGCTGAAAAATAAGATGCTAGCTACAAAAACCAACGAAGAGTTATTACAGAAAATGAGTCGTTAATGGAATTACTTGCTCCAGCTGGTAATTTAAATAAACTAAAATATGCTGTTTATTACGGTGCTGATGCTGTCTATGCAGCTGGAAATAATTTTGGACTGCGAGCAAAAACTACAAATTTTACTGATATCCACTTAAAAGAAGCAGTTGATTTCTGTCATAAAAATGGACGGAAAATATATATAACTGTAAATGTTTTTGCTCATAATTCCGATATTGAACAATTACCAAAGTACTTAACATTTCTTCAAAAAATAGGAGTTGATGCTTTAATAATTTCAGACCCAGGCATTTTCTCTTTATCTAAAGAGTATGCACCGGATGTAGATATTCACATTAGCACTCAAGCAAATGTTACTTCATGGAGTGCTGCTGATTTTTGGTATAAATTAGGAGCAAAACGTATTATCCTTGCTCGTGAATTAGGCATAAAAGAGATTACTGAGATCAAGAGAAAAGTGCCAAAAATTGAATTGGAAATGTTTGTTCATGGTGCAATGTGTATGTCATATTCCGGAAGATGCTTAATCAGTGCGTTCCTAAATAACAGAAGTGCAAATCAAGGTTTATGCACACAACCTTGTAGGTGGGAATATAATCTTGTAGAAAGATCAAGGCCAGGTGAATTCTTCAAAATCGAAGAAGATGAAAGGGGTTCTTACTTTTTTAATTCTAAAGACCTTAACTTGATCAAACGAATTCCACAGATCAGTAAAGCAGGTATTGACAGCATAAAGATAGAAGGACGCATGAAAAGTTTATATTATGTTGCAACTGTAACCAGAGCATATAGAACTGCAATTAAAGCGTACAAAAATGTAGTCTCCTCTGATATAATGGAAGAGTTAAATAAAGTTAGTCACAGATACTACAGTGAAGCATTTTTTGATAAATTTGATTCTTCTAAAACACAGTACTATGGATCTTCAGCTTATATCCGAGATTATCAATTTGTAGGGGAAATTGAAAAAATAGAAGGAACATCAGTTTATATCAAGGTAAAAGCAAAATTTAGTACTGGAGATGAGATTGAATTCATTTTTCCTGATAGAACTGAGGATTTTAAATTAACAGTTAAAAAGATTTATGATGAAGAGAATAATCAAATACAATATACTAAACCGAACACAATAACAAGACTCAACCTTGACAAGAAAATACCTAAATGGGGTATTGTAAGAAAAAAAAATATCGAAGAATAAAATGAAGAGATGTATATTAATTTGTCTTATATCCACGTTACTTATTGCATCAATTTTTTGTCTTCCATTGCAGGAAGATCTTTATAAGAAAGCTAAGTCAGAAACTGACGTAAGTAAAATAAAACCACTATTTGAAAATGTATATGAATTGGATCATAATTTACTTTTTGGTCAACTTGCTTTAATAGAACTTGCAAAATTGAGTTTTTTTGAACGTAATTATCAAGATGCGGTTTCTTATCTCAAGAAAATTCACCACCAAAAAATAACTGATAAGCAATATTGGCTTGCAAAATCATACTTGAAACTGGGTAAATATCAGCTTTCAATAGTCTCAAATCAGATATTAATTGCAGAATCAGAAGATGATCGGAAAATTGAGAATGCATTTTTCTTCATTGCCGAAGCGTATATGAAACAGGAGATGTATAAACGAGCTTTTAACACTTTAGAAAGTCTCAGGACATCACAGTATATAAAAAACAATATTCCCTTGCTTCATTACAGAATGGGGATATTCAAAGAGAAGCAGGGAAAATTTGAACAAGCTTTAATGTTCTATAAGAAATTAAAGCAGGATTTCCCATATCATCAGTATTGTTATCTTGCTGATGATAGAATATACAATCTAAAAAAGAATGATAAACTTGATATTGATTTCAAAGAAATTAATACATTCAGAAGGGAAGAGCCAATTCAGGAAACAAAAGCTGCAACCGGAAAAGATTTGAAGATATACCTTCAAGTAGGTGCTTTTAAAACGGAGGGTAGTGCTGAGAAGTTAGGCAAGAAAATTAAAGTGATTGGATTTGAGTATATTGTATTTTCAAAAATAAAAAATAATAGTAAACTTTATATAATTGCGGCAGGTCCTTTTGATGAAAAGGATGATTTGAAAAAAACAATGCAAAAACTTAAGAAAAATGATATTAATTCTTATGTTATAAAACGATATTAATTTGATCAATATGAAAACAAAGAAATTAACTCCCATGCTCAAACAGTTCATTGCAATTAAAGAGCAGCATCCTGATAAATGATTATTATTCAGAATGGGAGATTTCTATGAAACCTTTTTTGAAGATGCAAAAACAGCATCAAAAATATTGGGTATTACTCTCACCTCTAGAAATAAAAAAGCTGATGACCCAATCCCACTTGCAGGTTTCCCATATCATGCACTTGATACTTATCTTGATAAACTTGTTAAAAAAGGCCTTAAAGTTGTAATTTGTGAACAGCTCGAAGACCCCAAAAAAGCAAAAGGTCTAGTGAAAAGAGGTATTACAGATATTATTACTCCAGGTTCGATAATTGATGATAAACTTATTGATTCAGTAGATCATAATTATCTTGGGGCAGTTTACCAGCACCAAAAATCTGATGTGATCGGCTTTGCTGTGATAGATGCTTCAACAGGTGATTTTATTTTCACTGAATTAGAAAAAGAAGAACTGAAAAACGAATTGCTAAGATTAAAACCTTCTGAAATAATAGTACAAAATAGTGAAGTGGAAGAAATAATTAATTCGCTCAATATTGATATTGAATTAACGATAACGATTTTTGATAGTTGGTATTTTAATCCTGAAGAAGCAAAAAATGCTTTATTGGATCACTTTGGGACAACTTCATTGGAAGGATTTGGAGCTGAAAATAAATTATTTGCAACAACTGCAGCCGGTGTGGCTCTATCATACTTGAAATCTTTAAAAAATAATGATCTTAAACATATTAGTAAGATCAGATTTTATTCTATAAAAAATTATATGCAGCTGGATGAAGTCTCTCGCAGAAATTTAGAATTAATAAAATCTATCAGGTATAATAGTTCATATGGAAGTTTAATATCAATTTTAGATGAAACTGAAACACCTATGGGAGCCCGTAAAATTCGGGATTGGTTGCTAAATCCTTTGTTGGATAAAGTGCAAATTGAATTGAGATTAAATGCAGTTGAAGAACTAAAAAACAATTTTTCACTTACTTCTGATATTCGTGATCTTTTTAAAACTATTGGAGATCTCAGCCGTATTCTAGGTAAAATTGGAACAAAACGTATAAACCCCCGCGACACTATTGCGTTAAAGAATTATTTGGAAACTGCTTCTGTTCTTTTTGATTTATTAGGAGAATTTAAAAATGAGTTCCTTAAATCATTAAAACTTAAAATTGCTGATTATTCTAATATTACTGAGCTTATTAATAAGACGATAATAGAAGAAGCGCCAATTCTTATTACTGATGGAAATATAATTAAAGCTTCTTGTAATACTGATCTTGACGAATTACGAGAAGTTAGTAGAAACGGAAAAGGCTGGATCGCCAGGTTAGAAAAAGAAGAAAGAAAGAAAACAGGAATTTCTTCCTTAAAAGTGAGTTATAATCGAGTTTTTGGTTATTATATTGAAGTTACAAGAAGATATAAAGATCAAATTCCAGAGCATTATATAAGGAAACAGACACTTGTAAATTCTGAGCGTTATATAAGCCCTCAATTAAAGGAATATGAGGCAAAGGTTTTAGGTGCAGAAGAGAGAATAAAAAACCTTGAATATGAATTGTTTATTGAGATTAGAGAACAACTATATAAAGAGATTGAGCCAATTCAGCAATATGTTGAAGTTGTTGCTATTATTGATGTTCTAGCAAATCTTGCCCAGTTAGCCTACAAAAATAATTATGAAAAACCGGAATTCAATGATGACGGGCTAATCAATATCAAACAAAGTCGCCATCCAGTTATCGAGAAATTACTGAAAAATGAAGAGTTTATACCTAATGATATATATTTGAATGACAAAGATAATCAAATATCATTAATTACAGGTCCTAATATGGCCGGAAAATCTACTTACCTTCGTCAGGTTGGACTTTTAGCAATTATGGCTCAAATGGGAAGTTTTATTCCTGTAACAAGTGCGAATATGCCGATCTTTGATAAAGTTTTTACACGAGTTGGTGCTTCAGATAATCTGGCGATGGGGCAGAGTACATTTCTGGTAGAAATGATCGAAGCAGCAAATATACTTAATTCAGCAACGCCAGATTCATTAATTCTGCTTGATGAAATTGGTAGAGGAACCAGTACATTTGATGGGCTTAGCCTTGCTTGGTCAATTGTTGAATACATTCACAATAATCCAAAAGTTGCTGCGAAAACACTTTTTGCTACACATTATCATGAACTTACTGAATTGGAAAATGTATTACCAAGAGTTAAGAATTTTAACATAGTTGTTAAAGAATGGAATGATAAAATCATATTCCTAAGAAAAATTGAACGTGGATCAGCAGATCAAAGCTATGGAATACAGGTCGCGAGACTAGCAGGAGTTCCAGAAAAAGTAATAAGAAGAGCAAAACAAATTCTTCATAATCTGGAAGAGCATGAAATAAGCCCTCAAGGATTGTCTAAAACAGCGAAAAAACAGCTTTCAAATTATTATTCTAATCAATTAGATATTTTTGATGCAATTGTTGAGAAATCTGAAGAAAAAAATGAAATACTAGAAACAATAAAAAAACTTGATGTAAACAAATTAACACCAATAGAAGCTATTAATAAGCTGTCGGAATTAAAAGATAAATTATAATATTGAGGAAAGAATGATCTTAGTTAGTGCATGCCTGGCAGGTATAAAATGCCGTTATGATGGGAAAGATAATGCAAATGATAAAGTGATTCAAATGGTTAAAAATGGTGTTGCTATCCCAATTTGCCCGGAACAATTAGGTGGTTTGCAAACTCCTCGTATTCCTGCAGAGATTATTGAGAATAAAATAATAAATAAAAAAGGTGAAAATGTAACTTCGCAATTTAAAAAAGGTGCAAAGGAAACTCTTCGCATTGCTGAATTAGTAAATTGCCAAAAAGCTATCTTAAAACAGAGATCTCCGTCGTGTGGTTATGGTAAAATTTATGATGGTTCTCATACCGGAAAAATTATTGAGGGAATGGGTTTTACAGCACGTGTTTTATCTCAAAAAGGTATTACCATTCTTACAGAAGAAGATCTGTAAAAAGGAAAGCCAAGTTTTTACAAACTTGGCTTTCCTAAGTCTATTTAAGATAATTATCTATTTACCTTTTTTCTTATGTCTATTCTTTCGCAATCTTTTCTTGCGTTTGTGGTTTGCAATTTTATAGCGTTTTCTTTTCTTCCCGCAGGGCATTCATCCTCCAATTTGGTTTTAATTAACCTTGATTAGCTTCGTTTACTTCTTCTTTGAAAGCTCTAGAAAATTTAAAAGTAGGAACGATGCGAGCTGGAACTTCTACTTTTCGATCTGTTTTTGGATTGCGGCCTATGCGAGCCTTACGCTCTTTAAGTTTAAAAGTACCAAACCCTCTAATCTCAATATGTTTTCCTTCTTTCATTGAATCTTTAACTGAATCTAAAAATGCATCTACTGCAAGTGCTACATCTTTACGAATAATTCCAGTCTCAGCTGAAATAACTCTTACTAAATCTGCTTTTGTCATAATTCATTACTCCTTATTAATTTATCAACGATATTCTTTGTTTAAGAGGGGCTTTTTTCTGTCAAGAACTTTCTGTGTAACTTTGTGTATCATTGTATGTTAGCTTGGAGCATTAATCAGGTTTATTTTCATATAATAATAATTATTAAATGATGATAATTTTGCATTAAATGCATTAGGAAAATCTTTAAACCCGCTATTTAATGCTGAAAAGCACATTTGATGACAGTCAATTATTCATTGACAGTAAAAAACTCCTTATTTATTTGGATAAACTTAAATCAGCATGAATGGAGGAGAAAGTAGCATGAAAAAAGTACAATTTGCACTGATAGGATGTGGTAGAATATCAGCTAAACATTTTGAGTCAATTGAACAAATTGAAAATGCAGAAGTAATTGCATGTGCAGATATTATTGAAAAGAGAGCAGCTGATTCTGCAGAAAAGTACAATATTAAAAAATATTATACTGATTATATAGAAATGTTAGATAATGAAAAGGTTGATGCTGTAATAATTTGTACTCCAAGTGGGATACATCCACAGATAGGGATTAAAGCTGCAAAAAGGAAGATCAATGTAATAACCGAAAAACCTATGGGAATCGATCTCAAATCAGCTGATGATCTTGTAAAAGCTTGTGATGATAACCATGTGGAGCTTTTTGTTGTTAAACAAAACCGTTTAAATCCTTCTATTCAATTATTAAAAAAAGCTATTGATAAGGGAAGATTTGGTAGACTTTTCAGTGCAAATGCGACAGTTCGCTGGACACGTCCACAAAATTATTATGATCAAGCTAAATGGCGTGGGACCTGGGAATTTGATGGCGGTGCTTTTATGAATCAAGCTTCTCATTATTTTGATCTTATTCAATGGTTAATGGGACCAGTAGAGTCTGTTATGGCCTTCACTGCCACATTAAATCATAAAATTGAAACAGAAGATATGGGGACTGGTATTATCCATTTTAGAAATGGTGCGCTGGGTACAGTAGAAGTAACAATGAATACTTTTCCAAAAAACCTTGAAGGTTCTATTACCATTATGGGTGAGAATGGTACTGTAAAAATTGGTGGAATTGCCGTTAATCAGATTGATTATTGGGAGTTTAAAGATTATGATGATGATGATAAATTAACCCAGACTGCCAATACCGATCCTAAAAGTGTATATGGATTTGGACATTTAGGTTACCTGCAAAATGTTGTTGATGTATTAAGGGGAGAAGATACTCCTAATACGGATGGTAGAAGTGGTAGGAAATCACTTGAATTGATTTTAGCTATGTATCAGTCAGCAAAAGATGGAAAGAAAATTGCTCTTCCATTAAGATAGTAAGAGAGGATAAATTGTTAGTACAAGAATATTTCAAAACACGATCGAGACTTTTAGAGAAGGCTTTAGATAATTATTTAGCTCCAGCTAATGAGTATCCGCAGAAACTTCATGAGGCAATGCGTTATAGTGTATTCAGTGGTGGGAAAAGGATGCGACCGATTCTATTTTTTGCAACATATGAAATGTTGATCAGAAAAAAGAATATCAACAGATTATCAAGATTAATGCCAGTTGCTTGTGCTTTGGAATTAGTTCATACTGCATCATTGATCCACGATGATCTGCCAAGCGTGGATAATTCATCAGAAAGAAGAGGCTTACCTAGCTGTCATGTAAAATTTGATGAAGCAACTGCGATTCTTACGGGTGATGCCCTTATCACGAAAGCTATTGAGCTTCTTACGGAAATAAGTAATAAAACTGTTGCACTTGATTGTATTCGGGTACTTACCAGAGCTGTTTCAACAAGAGGAATGATCGGTGGTCAAGCAGTGGATATATTATCTGCTAAGAAGAAAGTTAACATTAATACACTTAGGTATGTTCATCTTAAAAAAACGGGAGCTCTACTTCAAGCTTCCATGGAACTTGCATGTGTTATTGAAGGAGCTGAAGAAAATCTTACAATAACTCTTAGTAATTTTGCTTTAAATCTTGGTCTAGCATATCAGATAGTGGATGATATCCTGGATGAAGTTGGAAGTTTTGAAGTTCTAGGTAAAAATCCTGGGGGAGATTCGAGAGGTCATAAGGCAACTTATCCATCTCTTTTAGGTCTTGAAAAATCTAAAATGAAAGCTGAGAAATTACTTAGAGATTGTTATAATCTAATAAAGAACATGAAATCAAATGATATTTTATTAGAGTTTGTTAATATAGTTAAAGACCGTTTACCATAAACTAATATGCCTTTTATTAAGATAATACGCCCTTTCAACTGTTTATTTGTAATAATCTCAGTTTATTTTGGTGCATATTACCATTCAGCAAACAGTAACATATATCCGATAGTTTTTGCAGCACTCTCTGCAGCACTTATTGCAGCTGCCGGTTATGTTATCAATGATTTTTTTGATATTCCAATTGATATAATAAATCGACCAAACCGTATTTTGCCATCAGGTAAAATATCACCAAAAGCTGCTTATTTATTTTCCATGTTACTTTTTATTTTAGGAATTACAGCAAGTTTTTTTACACAAAATTTATATTGTGTCTTTATCGCAATTTTCAATAGTATATTGTTATTCGGTTATGCAAAAGTGTTTAAAATGAGTTTTATTATTGGAAACATTTTGGTTGCATATACAACTGCAAGTACTTTTTTATATGGTGGACTTTGCAATAACAATTTGAAAAATTCAATGATTATTGTAATCTTTGCATTTTTGTACACATTTACCAGGGAGATCATTAAAGATGGTGAAGACATTGAAGGAGATTTAAAACTTGGAGCTAAAACTCTCGCAGTGAAAATTGGAAGGAAGAATATCGTTCTTGTATCTATATTTCCTTCAATAGCGATTATCCTTTATTCAATATTTTTATGTATTGATAATTTTATTGGGTTAAAAATATTTTTAGCTTTTACAGTTGGAGTATCATTACCACTTATTATTTTAATAATTTATGTTCTAAGAAAAAGTGATATAAAAAGATTTGCAAATACTTCATCTCTGATGAAGATCAATATGTTAATGTTGTTAATAATTTTATGGGTTGGTTAAAATGAAAGTATATGATAAAATGTTAAAACTTGCAAATAAAAGAGCAAGCTATTTCTGCTTGTTAGATCCTGATGAATTAGATGTAGAAAAAACACAAGATTTTGCCAGACTTTGCGAAGATAACGGCGCTGATGGATTGCTAGTTGGCGGAAGTATTATGGTAAACAATAAATTTGAATCTAATTTAAAGATCATCAAAGAAAGTGTAGATATACCTGTTATCATATTCCCCGGGATATTTGATTTTGTATCACCTTATGCCGATGCTTTACTACTTCTTAGTGTTGTTACGAGCCGTAATCCACAAATGCTGATTGGGGAACAAGTTCGTGCAGCTCCCTTAATAAAGCATTACGGATTAGAATCTATCGGTACGGCGTATATGATCATAGAATCCGGTAATAGTACTTCTGTTCAATTTATGAGTAGCAGTTTACCACTGCCAAGGATGAAGAACGATCTCGCTGTAGCGCATGCTTTAGCGGGACAGTATTTAGGAATGAAACTGATCTATATGGATGCTGGAAGTGGAGCAAAATATGCAGCTACAGACGAAATGATCACTGCTGTTAGAAAAAATGTGGATATTCCAATTATATTGGGTGGAGGGATCACAACTCCGGAAGTTGCAAGACAAAAAGCCAAAGCTGGGGCTGATTTCATCGTTACCGGTAATGTACTTGAAAAAAATCCAGATCCAAAATTGATAAAAGAATTTGCTGATGCAATTCATAGTGTTAATAGATAATGATCGATATTCACACTCATATTTTACACAACTGCGATGATGGTTCTGATAGTCTAGAACTATCAATAAAACAGATTAAGAATATGATTGAAAAAGGTGTAACTGATATTGTGCTTACACCACATTATATGAATAGCTATGTTCAAACTGATAGTAGAATAATTGATAAACAATTTAAAGAATTATCAATTGCTGCTGCCAGCATGAAAGTAAATCTTTATAAAGGTGGAGAGATATTTCTGAATCCGGGAATTGAAGATAAAGTAAACAGTGAATTATGTATTGGAGATACTTCTTATATTTTGGTTGAAACTAATATGGGAGAATTTACAAATGAAATATATGAGATACTTTTCAACTTAGTGCAAAAAGGATTGAAGCCGATCTTAGCTCATCCTGAACGTTATCATTATATTCAGAATGATCCTGATATGGCAGAAGATTTTTTACATAGGAATATTTATTTGCAAATAAATGCTGGAAGTATCCTGGGATTATATGGACAAACAATATCAAAAACAGCATGGTATTTGATTGATAATGGCTTTGCACATTTTATGGCTTCTGATAATCATTGCAGAACTGATGAATATATACTTCCAATAGCGAAGGAAATGATCCATGATAAAATTGATAACTATACAGCAGAACTTCTCACAAAAATAAATCCCCAGAAAATGTTAAATAATGAAAAGATCAATTATTTCTACTTGCAAAAACAAAAAATTGAGAAAAAAGGTTTCTTTGAAAGATTCTTGAGAAAAATATGACCAGTAAGATACTAATTACCGGAATTAGCGGGTTCATAGGTAGAAATGTTCTCAGACAGTTGATCCAAAGTTATGATAGTATTACTGCAATAATACGACCTGAGACCAATGAAGAACGGATAATAGAGTTTGTTGATAAAGTTAGTTTTGTAGAGATCGACCTTACCGATATTCCCAAACTAAAAACATATCTTGATAATAATATTTTTGAAGTAATTATCCATATTGGAGCACTTAGAGGTGGACGTAAGTTTAGTAATTCTGCTTATTATAATGCCAACGTAAATGCAACAGAACAGCTTGTGATCAATGCAAAAAACAATAATTCAAAGTTTATATATTGTTCATCTGTGGGTGTGTTTGGAGCTATTCCACTAGAATTACCAGCTAATAATTTTACCAAAAGACAAGAAGATAATTATTATCACTTCACAAAGATAAGAGCTGAAGCCATAATTCAGAAAGCTGTACTATACGGTTTGAATGCTGTTATTGTAAGACCTTCGATTACTTATGGAACAAATGATTATGGCTTTCCATTTACGCTGACAAAATTAATCGATAAGAAACTTCTTTTCCTGCCTGACC
Organism: Candidatus Tenebribacter davisii; assembly: GCA_030765535.1. GTDB lineage: Bacteria > Cloacimonadota > Cloacimonadia > Cloacimonadales > TCS61 > Tenebribacter > Tenebribacter davisii. Next base: position 14,386 of record JAVCCH010000042.1, on the reverse strand, counting down.
AGGATGTGATTATTCATCTGGCAAATATTAATGTGATAACTCAAGCATTTTTAAAATTGATCGAAATTGATTTTCACCCCGGTATTTGTTACAACATTGCTGATAGCCACCCCATTGAATTACATAAGCTTGCTGATTTTATTAACAATGAGCTAAAAGATAAGTCTTACTTAAGAAAACGAGATATCGATATTAAATATTTTCAAACGGGTGAGAAAATTGCAAACATATTTAAAAGTGAACTTTGGAAAGCTCGTTTCCAGTTGATTTCAAGACATTGGTATTACGATGTTGAAATGAGTTATGAAGATTTAAGCTTGAAAGAAACTGATACAATTCCGAATTTCAAGATAGTTTCTGATTGGTATAAAGATTTAAAATCAAAAAAAAATAGGTAAATTAATGGCAATTCCTATAATAAAAAACTGGAAGAGATATTTTTCAAATACAGATGAAGGTCTCGGGTCATCTTATGAGAGAGTAATACTTAATAATAAGTTAGGATCTATTTGCAGACATTTTAATGTTTCATCAGTACTTGAGGTTCCAAGCTTTGGTTTTACAGGCATGTCAGGGATAAATAGTATGTCTTTAGCAAAGGAAGGCAAAACAGTAACCATCTTGGATAATGATAAAGATCGCATCAAATTAATAAAGAATACTTGGAAAGAAATTGATTTGCCACTTAAAATTGAATATTCTGAAAATTTCGATTTACAACCATTTGCCGATAATGCCTTTGATTTTAGCTGGAATTTTTCTGCGCTCTGGTTTGTAAATGATCTTGGCCTATTCCTGAGAGAACTAACCAGGATTTCAACACAGGCAATTTTATTATGTGTTCCAAATAGAAGTGGTTTGGGATATGTCTCTCAGAAAATTCTTGGTCATAGAGAACTAAAAAAGTATCTTAATGAAACAAATATTTGTCCAAGGAATATAAAGAAAGAAATGAAAAAGAATGACTGGATATTGATAGACAGAAATTATATTGACTGTCCTCCTTGGCCAGATATTGGTATGCCCAAAGAAAATTTCCTGAAAATCTTTGGACTTAACTGGTTATTAAAGAAAAAGAGACCGATCTCAATGACTATAATAGATTATTACAAAGGCGATGACCCAAAATTTCCTGAGAAAATGTTAGCTCATTCATGGTTTGAAAAGAAAGCACCAAAATTTATAAAATCCTTTTGGGCACATCATAAATATTTTCTGTTCATACCTGAAAAAAGGACCTTAAAATGAAAGCGGAATGGTATTATCCAATTATTACTTTTATTTTTCTATTAGTTTATCTTTTTGTTTGGACGAAAGGTGAATCACTTATTGGAATATTAATATCTTCAATTATAATTACCCTGTTTGTTACTTTTATCTCATTATGGATTAATAGAAAGAAATGAAAAAGAATAATATTAATTGGTTGGTAGGAATAGCTCTGGGTACTATATTCCTTATTGCTTGGATCCGCATAGTAGATTGGCATGAATTCTTGAGATATTTCCATGAATTTGACCTTAAGATGGTTCTAGTATTTTCACTTTTTTATATATTAGCTTATATTTTACGTAGCTTACGCTGGCGCATAATTTTAAAACCGATCTATAAAATGGGATTCTTGGAAAGCTTTAAAATTTTTATGTCAGGTATGCTGATAAATTATATTATCCCAGTAAGAGCTGGAGAAATTGCAAAATCTGTTATTTTAAAGACCAGAGAAAATATTAATATGTCTGAAAGTCTACCTACTATTTTTATTGATAAACTTACCGATCTTTTCCCAATTATTCTTATTATGATTCTTATCCCTCTGATATCTGTAAAATTGAATTCAACTCTTTATATAATTATCGGTCTTATATTTTTAATTTTTTTATTTTTTCTTGTATTTCTCTTCTTTGCAGTTAATCATAAAACTAAGTCGAAAAAAATATTAAATATTTTCTTGAAAGTTATGCCAGTAAAATATCGAAAAAGATTTGAAGATTTCTTTGATAATTTCGTTGATGGAATGGCAATCATGCAAAACAGGTTTGTAGAAAATTGTCTTGTTTATCTTCTTACAACATTAGCTGTTTTATCAGAAGCGATCTATATTTATGCAGTTTTCAGAGCTTTTGGTTCTGAGGTATCGTATTTAAAGATCTTATTTGGATACACACTTATGAATCTTACTTATATACTCCCAACTCCTCCTGCACAGATAGGTTCAAATCAGTTAATGTGGGTACTGATATTCTCATTTGCTTTAGGAGTGAATGAAAATCTTACGAGTGCGGCGGTTACATTTTCACATTTATTAACATCGATTTGGATTTTTCTCACGGGTGGGATTTCTTTAATTGCATTAAAAATTAATTTAAATAAATTATTAATAAATAAGGAAAAAAAATAGTATGGAAAAAAACATTGAAATATTGGAAAAATTACCTGAGATAAAAGATAAAATTACTAAAGAAATTAGAAAAGTAATTGTTGGTCAGGATGAGATAATCGAACAGATGTTAATTGCCTTGATCTCAAATGGACATTGCCTTTTAGAAGGAGTGCCGGGTTTAGCCAAAACATTGATAATTTCAACAATGGCAAAAGTTCTGAATATGAAATTCAGTAGAATTCAATTTACTCCAGATTTAATGCCGTCCGATATAACCGGAACAGATATTCTGGCAGAAGATAAAGCTGATGGGAAAAGATATTTTGAATATATAAAGGGTCCCATTTTTGCAAATATAATATTAGCTGATGAAATTAATAGAACTCCTCCTAAAACACAAGCTGCTCTTTTGCAGGCAATGCAGGAATATCAGGTAACTGCTGGGAATAGAACTTTTGATCTAGATAGACCGTTCCTTGTTCTTGCTACCCAAAATCCTATTGAACAAGAAGGAACCTATCCACTGCCTGAAGCACAGTTAGACAGGTTTATGTTTTATCTGAATATTGACTATCCTTCGTATGACGAAGAAAAAATGATTGTGAAAAGTGATGCAGCTATATCATTGAATTCAGTGAAACCTGTGATAAATGCTGAAGAGATAATTCGAATTCAACAAGCAGTTAAGGAAATTCCGGTAAGTGAACATGTCCTTGATTTTGCGGTTAAACTTACTCGAGCCACAAGAGCACAATATGATGATGCCTCTGAACATATAAAAAAATGGGTAAGCTGGGGAGCTGGACCAAGAGCGAGTCAGTATTTAGTTTATGCAGCAAGAAGCAGAGCGGCATTACAAGGTAGATTAACTCCTGCTATTGATGATATAATAAATGTTGCTCGTATCGTGCTTCAGCATCGAATAATTTTATCTTTTACAGCTGAAGCTGAAAATCTTACACCTGCTAAGATTATCAACCAGATAATTTCAGATATTAAATAATAATACTTGCCAAAATATCAATTTACTTTAATTTGTTACAAAGTTTGATTAGGTAAAATATTTTAATGATAAAATGAGACATTAATAAAAATATTATGGAGGAATTATGAAAGACGCAATGCAAAAATACGCAAACTTGAGTGGTATGTTGTATAAACTATGTTCAAAAAAAGAGAGAGTAAGACGTCAATGTCTTAAACTTGGCCGGATGGAATGTGATCTACTTAATTATCTGGATCAAGCAGCAGAACCAACTTGTATGAATGCTCTTGCTGATGAATTAAAAGTTTCTTATAGTAGAGTAACTAGGATAGTTGATGCATTAGTAGATAAAAAATTAGTAAAGAGATATCCTTCCAAAAAAGATCGTAGAAGCTGGCTCGGTGAAATTACAAAAAAAGGTGAATCAACCAATGCAAAGACGATAGTAGATTTTTTAAACTTACAGGAAGATATCATTAATAAGCTTCCCGAAAATAAAATTGAAGAGATCTACAAAAATATGAAATTGTATGTTGAAGCATATCATGAAGCGTTAGACGAAAAGGAAGCAAGTTTATGAAGCAAAGTTCTACTCTAATATTTCAGGATAAAATGGCATTTGATGTTGAATTGAATGAACATCATTTTACCATTGATGCTAATGAAGGAGTGAGTGGAGCAGATAGGGGGCCAAGACCTAAAGGATTAGTGCTGAGTGCGCTTGGTGGCTGCACTGGAATGGATGTTGTATCAATTCTTCGAAAAATGAAAGTTACTGAATATGGATTAACTATAGATGTATCAGGAGAATTAACGGAAGAACATCCAAAGATATATCATACAATAACTGTGAAATTTAGTTTTACAGGAGATAAACTTTCACATAACAATATAAGAAAAGCTGTGGAACTTTCTGAAACTAGATATTGTGGAGTTTCTGAAATGCTACGGAAATCATCTCAAATCATTACATTAATTTATGTTAATGGAGAAAAAATATGACAAAGAAAGTCATGATATTATCACTACTGATGACACTTATCATGATTACTGCATGCGTAGCACAAAATGCAGAAACAGAAGAAGAAGTTGGAATAAAATGGTTTGTGAATTTGGAAAAAGCTCAGGAAATAGCTCAAGAGAAAGACGTTCCGATATTTGTCCATTTTACAGGATCAGATTGGTGCGGATGGTGCTGGAAACTTGAAGAAGAAGTTTATTCAAAACAAGTATTTCAGGAATATGTAGAAAAAAATATGGTAATGGTTAAAATTGATTTTCCCAGGAAAACAAAATTACCCAAAGACGTTGAAACTTACAATCGAAAATTAGCAAATAAATATCAGATCAAAGGATTTCCAACAGTTCAATTATTGAATCCTGATGGAACTCCAATTGCTCAAACTGGTTTTCAATATGGCGGTCCGGAAAAATATATTGAGCATTTAGAAGAATTGCTGAGTAAAAAGTAGGAGAATACCATGAAATATTTAACAATTATAATGTTATTGGTGTCTACAATGTTAATTGCTGGCCCACAAGAAGAATTAATTAAAACCGATGCATTACATGATGCTTCTGAGTATCAAACTGAACTTTCACAATTAGAGATGTTATCTGCAGAACATCCAGAAGATGTTGAAATTCTTTGGAGACTTGCTCAGGTCCATTTTGATATTGCAGATCAAACTGAAGATGTAGAAGTACATAAAACTCATTTCTATCCAGGATTTGAAGCTGCGAAGAAAGCTGTTGAAATTGATCAGAATTCTGCAAGAGCAAATCACTGGTACGCAACCTTAATTGGAAAGATTGGCATGCTTGAAGGCACAAAACAAAAGATCACAAACTCTTATCAAGTTGAAGAATACGGTTTAAAAGCAATTGAATTGGATCCAAACTATGACGGCTCTTTACACTTAATGGGTAGATGGCATTATGAACTTGCTGATCTCAGCTGGGTGGAAAGAACAGTTGCAAAAATCGTATATGAAACTCCGCCAAAAGCTAGTTTTGAGAAATCAGTAGAATATTTTCAAAGAGCCATGAAAGCTAAACCAGATGAGGTAAGACATCAATTATGGCTTGGTAAAGCACTTATGAAATTGAAAAAAGTTGAAGAAGCAATAACGGCATTTGAAGGAACTATTGCGCTTACTCCAGTTGATGATGGAGATAAATTGATGCAGAATGAAGCTGAAAAATTGCTAAAAAAATTGAACTAAAAATAATTATATAATAAAACCTTCAAGATTGTTAAGTGTCTTGAAGGTTTTTTTTATCTATCTGATAATTTTCCCATTTTTAATAACTGTCTCTACATTATTCGATCCGAAATGATATGGTAAGAATTGATATGAAGGCATATCCATAATTAGAATGTCAGCTTTTTTTCCTACTTCTAAACTTCCTACTTTATTCCCTACTTCCAGGGAATATGCTGCATTTATAGTTGCTGCACAAATTGCTTCTGCTGGAGTCATGTTCATTTGCAAACAAGCTAGTGTGATAACAAATTGCATACTGTCACAATTACAGCTTCCGGGATTGTAATCTGTAGCTAAAGCAATTGGTAATCCTGCCTTTATCATATCACGGGCTCTGGCATAGGATTTCATTCCGAGTGAGAATATAGTTCCCGGTAAAAGTACTGCAATCACACCATTGTCCCGCATAGCTCTGATCCCCTCATCAGATGCTGCACCAAGATGATCTGCAGAGATTGCACCAATTTCAGCGGCTAATTCTGCACCACCTATCGGCTTGATCTCATCTGCGTGCATCCGAATTTTAAAACCCAATTCTTTAGCACGATTTAATATGCGGCGAGATTGTTCAATATTAAAAACATGATCCTCAGTAAAAATATCGCAATATTTAGCTAAATTTAATTCTTTAACTTTAGGTAACATCTCATTCATTAAAATATCAATGTATTTTTCTTTGTCGTCTTTATACTCAATTGGAAATTCATGAGCTCCCAGGAAAGTTGGAATTATATCAATAGGCAGATCTCTATCTAGTTTTTTTATGACATTAAGCATCTTGATCTCACTTTCTGTAGAAAGCCCGTAACCACTTTTTGCCTCCATAGTTGTGGTTCCATTCGATATTATTTTATTGATCCGCTTTTCTGCTAATTGATAAAGTTCTGCTTCTGAAGAATTGTGAACACCGGAAATGCTAGAACGAATTCCTCCTCCACTTTGAGATATCTCAACATATGTTTTCCCCTGTACCCGCATTTCAAATTCATTTTCACGTGTTTGATAAAATACCGGGTGAGTATGCGGATCAACAAAACCAGGCATCACAACTTTTTCCGAAGCATCAATAATTTCAGCAGGATTCTTATACTTGTTTAAAAGATCATCTGTAGAACCAACATCAACAATTTTATCATTTTTTATTGCAATTGCACCATGCTTAATTATACTAAGTTCGTTCATTTCAAATTTCGTTCTGGGTTTTTTTAGACCCTTTAAAGTTAATAACTCTTTTGCGTTGATGAGCAATAGATCAGCCTTCATAAAAACACCTCGATTTTTTTGTAGATTTTTAATATTTTGAAATTATTGCAAGTGAAATATAAATTAATTATTAAAAAAACAGGTATAGATATTTAGAGGAAACTGATATAACCTTGCTTTACAAGTAGCACTCATCATTTTTATCACTTGACTTGATAGGTAACATAATTAACTTAGCTGTTTAATCATATATATTTATATCTGGAGTTTCTATGGCGCGATTGTTTGGTAAGGAATACCATGAATATTCTAATTCCTGGTTTTTTAAAAGTTCGCTAATCAGGTTGATGAAAGACGACTTGATCTACAAAGATTATCTTGATGAAAATGGAAATTTTGTTTTAAGTTTTGAAGCTGTTCCTGCAAAAAAATATATTTTCTCAGCTAAAGTAGAAATACTTTTTGATAAGCAGAATGAAAAGATATTAAAACATTTTTGCTCTGAATGTAAAGACAAGGAATGTCGTCATTATCTATCAATTATTAAATATGCTTATAATTTTCTTTCAATAGAGATGTTAGGGAAAAATGCAGTACAAACATATCACACAAGTTTATTAGATTATAATGAATTTTGGCAGCGGACAGTATTAAATGCAAAGATCGAGATAAGCGATATTTACAATAATAAAACTGACAAAATTCGATTTTCGATGAAAAGCTACAAGCCACTTCTGATAAGGATTATTGCCTGTATTTGTGCTGGAGGTGATTTTAAGGAAGAAGATATTGTACAAATTCCACAAGCAGAAAAACAGATGAAAGCTTTATCTTCGGAAGAATTAGAATTGCTGAGATTATTATATACTAATAAATGTTCATTTAGTCGGAAAGGATTTTTTTTCACAGTATATAAACATAAATTTATTAATATTATAAATATACTCAAGAATCTGCAAAATAAAGTGATCATCAAAGAGACCGGTGATTGCATAAGATTTTCTGATGATGAGATAAGAATGAATTTCCAGGTTAGTAGATATGAGGCCGATAAATTTATTCTAAGATTATCCAACTCAGAACAAATTTCCGCTGTTTTTTCCGGAAAGACTACCTATATCTTTATCAAGAATGTAGTGCATTCCATTAATCTACCCTTTAAGATCAATGTTTCAAAAAAAATATTCTCAGATGGCTATATAGTAAAGAAAACAGATCTGGTCTATCTTTATTCTGTGGTTGCCAGACAATTAGGTCTTATGAAATGTTATCTAGATTTTGATGAAGATATTGAAATTCCTGAAGTTCATCACAATACTCCAATCATAACATACAAATTATTCAAGGATGATGAAAAGATCATTTTAAATGGGATACTTGATTATTCCAATGGAAATGTAATTCCCATGGCCGCTATTCTCCTTCCTGTAGAGCTTGTACGTTATGATCAGGATGATGAAATTACCTGGTTCTATATTCCGCCGCAAATTAAATACGAGATCAATACTTTTGTAAATCAATTACCGGAATCTCAAACCCATAAGTTAGAAGAAAATTCCCAGTTGATCTTTGAAGGTCAGGAAAACATCGATGCTCTTAAGAAGACAGTTTTTGAGAAAGCAGATCCCACCTGGAATATAGTGCTGTCAGAAGAATTGAAAAAAGAATTTGTATATAAAGTCGATCTAAAACCTGTTATACGAACCAAGCAGACGAAAAGGATCGAATGGTTTGAATATGATATCGAATATAATTATAAAGATATTAAATTTACACATCAGGAAATTAAGGAGTTCTTTGAAACAAAAGAGAAATTTTTAAAGTTGGAAGATGGAAGATTACTTTACTTTGAAAATAAAAATGCCTTTTTTGAAGTTGAGAAACTAATTGAGAAAAGTAAAAAAACACCTGCTGAAGCCTACAAGTTGTCGATCTACAATTTACCGTTCGTTTATCAGTTAAATACAATCAATCAAGGCATTAAGGTAATTGGTGATTCATATCTGGAAGGTATGTTCACGGCGATCCTCAAGAGAAAAAGGGAAGAACGTACATCTATCACTTCTATGCTCAAACCGGTTATGAGAAGTTACCAGAAATCGGGGTATCATTGGTTGAAAATGTTGGAACATTACGGACTTTCCGGAATTCTTGCAGATGATATGGGATTAGGTAAAACCATACAAGCGATCTCAGTTCTATCTGATCTTGCCGGGACTTCTGTTTCCTTAGTGATCTGTCCCAAAACACTCCTGTTTAACTGGGCTGCGGAAATAAAAAAATTCAATAAAAGTTTGTCATATGTACTTTATGAAGGTAATCAGAAAGAGAGAAAGAGAATTCTGGATAACCTGAACGTTAATATACTTTTTGCTTCATATTCCATTATTCAAAATGACATTGAACAATTATCCAAGATAGATTTCGGTTATGTAATTCTCGATGAAGCTCAACATATAAAAAATCCCTCAGCTTTACGAACCAAAGCTGTTAAGAAATTGAAATCTAAGTATCGGTGTGCACTTTCCGGTACTCCTATTGAAAATAATCCAATGGAATTATGGTCAATCTTTGACTTTTTGATGCCTGGTTACTTACCTAAATCAAAATTATTTAATAATAAAAATAAGAATGATTCAGAATTGCAAAAAGAAAGTAATGATAAACTCAAAATGCTGGTCTCTCCTTTCATCTTAAGAAGAAAAAAGAAAGATGTTCTTATTGAACTTCCTGATAAACAGGTACAGCACGTATTCTGCAAACTCACACAAATTCAGGAAAAAATGTATCTTCAAATACTTGAAAATGTAAGAAATAGATATATAGAAACTGAAGAGATAGGGTCAAATTTTATTCATATTCTTGCTGCACTTACAAAACTACGTCAAATTTGTAATCATCCGCATCTGGTAGATAAGGACATTAAAAAGAATATTGAATTCTCCGGTAAGCTGGAGCTTTTACGCGAAATAATCGTTGATGCTGTTGAAGGCGGAAAAAAATTATTGATCTTCAGCCAATTCGTAAAAATGCTGCAAGTGTTAAGGGAAATGTTAAAAGAAGAAAATATTACATTTGAATACATGGATGGCTCAACGAAAAACAGGCAAAAAGTAATAGATAATTTTAATAATAATAACAATATCCGCACCTTTCTTATTAGTTTAAAAACTGGTGGATATGGTTTAAATCTTACTTCTGCTGATACTGTTATAATTATAGATCCATGGTGGAATCCAATGGGTGAAAATCAGGCAATAGATAGAGCTCACAGGATCGGTCAAACAAAAAAAGTGATGGTTTATAAAATCATTACCAAAGGAACTATTGAAGAGAAAATTCTTGATCTGCAGCAGAATAAAAAGATGATGTTTGAAAATATAATTGAGCAGGGACAAAGCGTAGTTAAGAAAATGGATGCTGCACAATTACGTAAATTGCTGGAATATTAACCTTGCGAATGGTTATTGAACTTCTTGCTTTTCTTTACCTTCGCAATGGTTTTAATACATTTGGATATTAAATGAAGTACTATTACTCTGTTGCAAAAGATAGAAAGAAAGAACTGAAAATCAAACGTTCTACGTTTATTGCTCACCTTCACTTTGTGCAGACTATGCAGGAAGCAAAAGTATACATCTCTGCCATTTCTGATGAATATAAAACTGCTAATCATAATTGCTGGGCATATATTGTGGGTGAGAAGAGTGAGATATTCCACTCATCCGATGCTGGAGAACCTTCCGGTACGGCAGGTCATCCCATGCTGAATGCCTTGAAGAAACATGATATGACTAATATCGTGGTTGTGGTAACACGCTATTTTGGTGGTGTGAAACTTGGAATTCGAGGTCTTATCGAAGCATATGGAGAAACTGTGGAAGCAGCAATTAAGATCTCACCTCTCACAAAACTTGTAAAACTTAGTTCTTATAAAATTTCCTGTCAGTATGATTTTGCAGAACAATTAAAATACAAGATCGAGCAGCTAAATGCTGAGGTTAAGAGTGTGGATTATGCAACAGACGTAACTATTACAATTTCAATTGAAGATCATTTAAAAAGTGATTTAGAGAAATATCTGGTAGAATTAGAAAAAGCCGGGAAGTTGAAAATAATGTTGTAGGGTCAATTCTCTGAATTGACCGGTTACTTTTTTCGGATGATTATGGATAATCTTCCCTACTGCAAATTTTTACACTCCTCTCTTATCTTTATCCCAAATAATTTTGTGCAGCTGCAATTGCATGCGCACATTAAGTTTATCATCAAGTATCCATTTTGCCAGATCTTTAGGATCAATTTTATCAGAAACAGGTGAGAAGAGAATTTTATAGTCATTTAATTTATATTTGAACACAAAATCTTTTGCCCAATTATAATCAAAATTATCTGTTAATACAAACTTGATCTCATCTTTTTCTTGATGAATGTATTCCAGATTTTCCAGTAAAAAACTTTTTTCTTCTCCACTTCCAGGACATTTAACATCAACAATCTTCACAACATAATCCGGTACATTATTCAGCGATATTGAGCCATTAGTTTCTAAAAGTGTTGAATATCCATTTTCATTTAATAATTCGAAAAGTTCGTAAACTTCATTTTGCAGAAGTGGCTCACCACCTGTAATTTCAACTAATTTTACAGGCTCATAGTCTTTAATTTTTGTAATGATTTCAGCATGAGATAAATTAATATCACTTTCATAACTATAGGTTGTATCGCAATAGTTACATCTTAGGTTACATCCGGCTAATCTTATAAAAATGCAAGGTAATCCTGCATAGGTTGATTCACCCTGGATACTACAGAAAACTTCAGTAATATTTAACACAAACATCTCCAATCATTTTACAAATATTTAATAAACTTAATTTTTTTTGCGTCTTTCACTGTGTCAGCTCTGTGCGTTTGTGTCTCTATGTTGAACTCTAAAAAGGTAAGAAGGGAAATCCTTTTTCGTAACCCAGTTTTTTATTAAAAGCGGAGATGATCTTTTCCGGATGCCCGAGCACGAATCTATCTTTGCCGAAGAAATAATAATCATCTTCATTAATGATAAATTCATCCAAGAATTCTACATCACCATAAATGGGTATTCCTTTATGGATCATGAGCTCAATGTCATCCATTCCTGTTTGAAGTAAATTTCTAAAGGGATCTTGATCATGTTTTTTTATTAGAAGTAGATCAGAAGTACTGTCATTTATTGCTCCATATTCTTTTGGAAGTCTAAGAGCTTTAGCTGCATTGGTTGTGAACATTTCGAATATATGCTGCATAGGAATATGCGGGAATTTCTGATGAGCAAATTTGATTTCTTCTAAAAGGTTTATACTTCCTGACATTGTAGAATCAGTACCCAAGACCACATTCACTCCATACTCCATACAGGCATAAATATCAAGTGTTTCACCAATAAGATAATAATTTGAGTTAGGACACCAGCAGATGGAGGTTCCAGCTTCTGCACATTCTTTTATCTGTTCTCGCGATAGTGAGATTCCATGAATAAGGAGTGTATTCGATTTGAGTAAATTAAGTTCTTTTAATTTTGGAAATTCCTGTTCAGCAAGATTATCAATTCCTTCACCGAGATGTATTATGAAAGGAATTTGACTTTTTGTTTTAGCATATTCTGCTTCAGCACTGTCACCACCCCACCAGTTACCCAAAGAAAGTGAATGATATTGAGTATAATCTTTTATAACATTTATCAGATTATTGTTGTAATAAGATGATTTTTGTTTGGGAATATGATCCTGAACTACAGCACAGCCTGAAAACAAATTTTTGTAGATTCCCAATAAGACTATTTGAGCTGCCGCAGGTTCTGTTAGATCAAAAGCTCCATCATTTATCCATACCTTATTTCTCTCGAGGAATGAATCCGTTCCCTTCATGTCTTCGACCCAAATATTTACGTTTGGATATGTCCTGCCAAAACCGGCTTTTGGATACCAATTGCTTATCAAGTGATCATGACTGTTAATGAATGGGGGATATGCTATTGATTTTGTACGATCAAATAATTTACTGTTGCTTTTAAGTATTTTACTATTAACTCTGATAATTGTATCACTGCTAATATTTTCAGAGTCACAAACACAAGAATTAACTTTAATTTTCATATTATTTCAATTTTTTAGTAATTTTCGGAACAATTTCAAACAGGTCGCCTACCAGGCCCAGATCAGCAACTTTAAAAATTGGAGCATCCGGATCTTTATTAATTGCTATGATGTAATCAGAAGATTGCATGCCAGCCAGATGTTGAATAGCTCCAGAGATTCCAACAGCAATATAAATTTTAGGTTTGATCGTTTTTCCAGTTTGTCCAACTTGATGTGGATATGATACCCAGTCAGCATCAACAGATGCTCTGGAAGCACCAACAGCACCACTGAGTATTTTCGCCAGATCTGTAACAATGGCAAAATTCTCTTTTCCTTTTACTCCTCTACCTCCAGCAACTACAATTTCTGCTTCGGTAAGATTAACCATTTGAGATTCATCTTTTACAAATTCTAAGAATTTTGTATCATCCTTCAATTCAGAAAAATCAATAGTTTCTTTAATAACAGTTCCCTTTCTTGATTCATCTTTTTCTAAAGCGTCCATTACTTTATGACGCACAGTAGACATTTGAGGCAGATGATTAGGAGTTACGATCGTAGCCAGGATATTACCGCCAAATGCCGGACGAGTCTGCATCAAATTATTTGTATCCGGATCAATCTCCAAACCTGTACAATCTGCAGTTAATCCTGTATGTAATTCCACTGCAACCCGGGGGATAAATGAACGTCCTATCACAGAAGCGCCAGATAGAATTATTTCGGGTTTGTATTTATTAGCCAGATCAGTTAATGCTTTAGTGTAAGGGATATCAAGGAAATCCTTTAATCTGGGATCATCAACCACAATAACTTCATCAGCTCCATATGCAATTAGTTGTTTGGAACGTTCCACAATATTATGACCCAAAAGAACAGCTACTAACTTACATTCAAGTTGCTCTGCAAGTTCACGTCCTTTTCCTAAAAGCTCAAAAACAACTGGAGAAATCTCATTCTTTCTCTGTTCTGCAAAGATCCAAATATTTTTATAAAGGCTTCTGTCGACAGCTTTTTGCCCATATTTTCGTATAAGAATAGCATCGAATGGACAGGCACTGACACAGGCACCACAAAGAGTGCATTTATCTACATTTATTTCTGCTAATTTATCATTGATCGTAATTGCGTCGTATGCACAAGCTTTTAAGCAAAGTTCACATCCAACACATTTTTCCTGGATTACTTCTATCATTAATTAACCCTTTTTTTATTTTTATTTAAAATAAAGATAAAAAATTCAATTCTGGCGTCAAGCTTAAATTTATCACTTCCCAGCATATATAGGAATAGATTGACATCTGAACAGTAACACAGGTTTTTGATCTATATTCAAGATGAAATAAGGATGGATAAGTTAGGTGACAGCTAAACAGGAACTGATAAGAAATTTTTGTATAATTGCACATATTGATCATGGGAAATCGACCCT
>JAVCCH010000163.1 GCA_030765535.1 Candidatus Tenebribacter davisii | reverse complement strand
TTAGTAGGAGAAAAAAAATGAAAAACGGCACAGTAAAATGGTTTAACGAGAAAAAAGGTTTTGGTTTCTTATCATGTGAAGATGGTAACGATTATTTCTGTCATCATTCAAACATTAGTGGTGATGGATTCAAAACACTTAACGAAGGCGAAAAAGTAACTTTTGACGTTGAAGAAAGCGATAAAGGCCCAAGAGCTATAAACGTTACTAGAGCTTAACTCTAAAAAATCAAAACAAAAAAGCTCGATCTTATGATCGAGCTTTTTTTTGTTTAACTAAGTCCTAATTTAAAATTAAAACCATATCCCGGTTGTTCTGCTTCGGAATATTTATATCTTTTTTGTAGTCGATTAAATGTATTCTGTGATGGTTTCTCATAAGAGAGATCTATCAAAAAACGACGGAATCCATTTTTATGGATATCATCTTTGTATTGAAAAAGTGATACTGGTAATTCGGGAATTACAATTGTAATGCCATCTCTCACAGTTTTTCTATATGTATTATCTCTATCTTTAAAATATGTATATCCGTTAGGATCAGGATGATCGATTTTCACGGGCATTCTGGAATGAAATAATTCAGGATAAAAATATAGAGGAACAATACCATTTCTGTTCTTACCAGATATAAGATTATCAAAATCAAATTCGTATGGATAAATATATAAACCGGTATTATCTTCTTTTAAGAATTGAATAGCAGCGTCATTGAGACTATAAACATTTTCATTAACAGAAGATCTAATTCCAATTGGCAATAGCAACTTTTGTGAAATATGACTAAGCATAAAATTTTTAATACCTTGTCGCGATAAATTTAAACAAAGTTCACGGTAGAATATTATATCATCTTCCTTTATAAATTTTGGAAGTTCAACAATAAATTTTTGAATATTTTTTCGCATAAATGGAGATTCTAAATTAAGAATACTCCATTCAGTTTTCGTAAGATTTAGGATTAATTGATCAAATTTATCCAGATACAATTTTCTAAGCCAGCTTAATGAATTAATGCGAACAAACAATTCATCACGATGTAATTGTTTTCCAGATCCAATTTTATCAAGAATATTTTGTTTCTTTTTTGCAGGAAGCGATAGGTTGATCTTTTTTCCATCTAATTGGAATTTGGTGCGGAATTTTTTATCGGGAGCTCCAATTAAAAATACATTATCACCTTTAGTAAAAGTTGCTTGAGGATAATTTAGAGTAACAGTTTCATTTCTATCAACATCCACAAACCCATATTCAGCCTTAAGTTTTATTGCTTTGCTATCCATCCCATTCTGAGGTTGAACGCGAATTCTATAATTATGTTTCAATTTTTCGGAAGTCATGAACGAAAATTCTGCTTTGTTTGCTTTGGTTACTTTCCCAATATTAATACCAATAAATGGATTTTCTGTGATTGAATTTGATACATTTCCACCTAAAAAATAGCCAGTATTTTCTCTTCCCATATCATATGAGAGAAGTTGCTTAGCAGGTTCTATTTTTTCAGGATCATCAATGACCATGCGATATGCTTTTGCAACTCTATAAACATATTCAGCAGATTTCATACGACCTTCAACTTTTAGGGCTGAGATTCCTAACTTCATTAATTCAGGTACGATCTCGATCTGTTGATTGTCTTTTAAACTAAAGAAATAGTTTTCTTCATCCTCAGTTTTATAAATTCTACGGCAAGGTTGTCTACATTGCCCTCGATTTGCACTCATACCACCTAAGAAACTGCTGAAAAGACATAACCCTGAAAATGAATAACATAAGGCGCCATGCGTGAATATCTCCAATTCTATTTTACTTTTACGACTTATAATCTTTAACTCTTCCAGTGTAAGTTCTCGTGCTAAGATCACACGTTCAAAATGTTTCTGATTAGCATATTCGGTTCCAATTGAATTATGGAAAGTCATTTGCGTACTTGCATGAAGAGTAATGCCAGGAAAAAATTTTCTAGCAAGATAATAAACACCCCAATCTTGAATTATTATTGAGGCGAGAGTAGTTTGAGAAACTTGATATAATACATCTAAAAGTTCTGGAAGTTCAGAATTTTTTATAAGAGTATTTAAAGTAAGATAAACTTTTATTCCATATTTTTTTGATTCTGTTAAAATGGACTGCAATTGTTTAATAGTAAAATTTTTTGCTCGATTACGTGCATTAAAATTTCGGAGTCCCAAATAAATTGCATCTGCTCCGCCCTCTATAGCAGCGTAAAAGGATTCAGTGTTCCCAACCGGTAAAAGAAGTTCTGTCTTTTTCATACTTTTACTAGGAGTACAACAGATGTAGCACTCATCCCTTTTTCATCAGCTGTAATTCCCAGATTTTCCTCTGTAGTTGCTTTAATAGAAATATTAGATATATCAGTTTTTAGATCATAAGTCAAATTTTCACGCATTTGGGAGATATAATTTTGTAACTTGGGATTCTGAGCACAGATAGTCGAATCCAAATTTCCGATCTTATAACCAGATGCAATACTTATCTCATATATTTTTCTAAGTAAGATTCTACTATCAATATCTTTGTATTCATTACTCGTATCAGGAAAATGAACACCAATGTCACCTTTTGCTAATGCACCCAGAATGGCATCGATAACAGCATGAATGAGAACATCAGCATCAGAGTGGCCAAGTAGACCTTTTGCAAACGGTATTTCCACACCACCCAATATCAACTTCCGGTTTTCAGCTAGTTTATGAACATCATATCCATATCCAATTCGCATTTTGAACACTCCCTGAGTAATTTTTTACTAGTCTACAGTAATGGATTTTGAAACATTTTTAGGTACATCAGGATGTACACCATGATCTTTGATACTTAACCTATCTAAATATCCCATTTTCTTTACGCTCATTTTAAGAGCCAATAATTGCAGTACAATAGTAGAAGAAAATGTTGTCATCAATGAATCTCCTGTTTTTGGTAAGGTAATATATCCCCATCCATAATATCCCTCATCATGTGGATTCAAATGAGCATTTTCCAATAATTTGTCATTCTCTTCGGCAATAATAAATGTATCAGCACCCCGAATCTTATGAGTATTAATTTGAGATATGGTTAAATTCACATCTCTTTCTTCAGGTCCTGTAACATAGATAAGAGGATAATTTCTGTATGCACTTTCAAAAAAATCATAATCCTTAATGATCTCCCTGAAAAGTTCTTGAGCCGTATGAGAAAGGTTAAACGGCATTGATCTTGAAAAAAGGAAGTTGCTTATAGCTAGTGTGATCTTTCTGCGTTCATCATAAGAAACATGTCTTTCTTCTGCAAGAATCTCCATTCTTTCAATAACTCTATTATAATGTTTTATTATTGCTTTGATATTTTTTAATCCAAAAATAGTATTTTTCCCTAAAATAGTGTTGGGACCATGTTTGAACTCAGATGCTTCTCCACCTTCAGTATGGTTTAGAACAGTTTCACGAATTTTTAAAGCTCCTTCTTTCGCAACTCCGGTTATTTTGGTTGCAAGAATATGCATAGAAGGTTCCATATATATTTTACCTGCTACGAATTCAATCTGTTCTATTGTAGTTTGGATGGTTGTTTTTATCAATTGTGGAATTTTTTCGAGCGAATTCCAACGATAATCTACAGTTTTTTTCAAATTACGATATTCAACTGATTTCTTATCAGTCATATTATTCAACTTCATTTCGGCTACTTTTATTGCTAAATAATAGAATAATGTAATCTGATTGATAAAACTTTTAGTTGCTGGTACTGCAATTTCAGGTCCACATGAAATTGGAATCGAGACATCGCTTTTTTCCTGTCCCAGAGTTGAATTCATATTATTAACTAAGACTACCTTTTTAATGTCCAGATCTGAGCGTTCAATATCATTAAATATATCTACTAAATCTTTTGTCTCACCGCTTTGAGAAACACCAATTATAACATCATTATTACGTAAACTTTTAGAATATTGACCTCTGAAATTTCCTGGCAGAATGGGAATTACTTCAATATTGGCTATCTCATTAAAGAACAGTGCTGCAACTAATGTGGCATGATAAGAGGTTCCACAAGCGATCGTGTAGATATTACAGTTATTATTATATGTATTTTCGACAATAGAAAGAAATTTTTCTATACTCTCATTAAATTCTCTCACATCCATCATTTCAGAGATAGAATCCAATGCTTTAGCAAGAAGAAGGCGCTTTTTATTAAATCCGGAATTTATGAGCTCTAAAAATAAATTCATATCACTGGAAAAGAAATATTTCTTGGTGAAATTCTCTTTTACTAATTCATTGTATATAGCTAAATAATTTTGTTTTACTTTCTTATAAAATTTATCAGCTATTTCTGATTCTGAGAATTCAGAAAATATTTTTTTTTGTTCTATGAAGTCATCTTTTCCGATAATTTGTTTATGCAATTTTTCTATTAATATATTTTCTTTTTTAAGAAGATCGCGCATTCTTCTGCCAGTATTAGAACCACCTTTAAAAAGTTTAATAAGTTTACCTGATGACTCTATTTCAGCATGAATCTCCTGCTCCATAAAATGTTCAAAAGGAGGGACTAGCTCAGTATCTTCTGTTCTTAATTTTGAACGAACAGCATTTCTGGGGATTATATCTCCTGGTTCATAACTTATTTCATTCTTTCCAGCTCGTTTTATTATTAGATTTCTAAATGCAAAGATTGTATAATTATTATCTTGAAATTCAACACATTCACCTTCACGTAAGTTAACCAGCATTTTAGTAAATTTAAGAATAGCAGTTAGATCAGAAGATGCTAATCCAAATTTATTGTCTTCCAGCTTGCCAATACCAAAATACAAACTGCTGCCAGCTTTAATAGCCCAACTTGTCTCTGTAACTGGATCAACAACAACAGCGGCATAAGAACCAACTATTTTTTCTGCTGCTTGAATTATGCTTCTTCGCATACATTCTTTACGTGGTTCTGATAATAGTAGTTCATTTGTGTTTAATTTGTTAAGTTCAATATCAAAATAATGTTCTACAATATGAACTAGCATTTCTCCATCATTATCTGATATAACATTGTGACCTTCTGAAGTTAAAAAAGATTTCAGTTCACGTGTATTTGTAATATTTCCATTATGAGCTCCATAGATGAATTCTTTACATTTTACAATATGAGGTTGTGCATTCTTCTTTGTTACACTTCCAAATGTAGCCCAGCGAACCTGACCACAAAATATTTTACCGCTTTCATTTTCTATACCCAAGGTTTTTACTAAAGTGCTTGGAGCACCTACATCTTTGAGCAATGTTATTGTTTTCTTATCTTTTTGAAAAACTGCACCTGTTGAATCATAACCGCGATACTCTAGGGCTTTTAACAATGTAGAAGCATATTTACCGAGTTTAAGTGTGAATTTAGACATACTCAATCCTAAAACACCACAGCCAATTCCAAAGATCGGTAATGGAATTATTATTTTCAGATCTTTCAACCTATTGATTATCATTTATTCTCCTAACTATTTATAGACGAAATTAACACGATTTACCGGATTATGTCTATCCTTGACACACTAAATTGTTACAAGTGTTTTCCTGTCAATTCTGATCATCTTGTCCAATTTATTTTTTTTCTTTGATAAGATTATTTTGTATAAGATACGTTGCGATTTCCAGATCAATTTTATCAGTGATCTTGAAATTTACAGATGAACATTCCAGCGTGTATACTGGATAACCAAAATATTCAAGTAAAGCTGCATCATCAGTGCAATATAGATTGATACTTTTTGCTTTTTCATGACATTGTTTAATTAATTTATACTGAAATACCTGAGGAGTAAGTACATTAACCAGATTATCTCTTGATATTGTTTCTAAAACTTTATCTTCACACACTTTTTTTATTGTGTTTTTTACTTTATAAACTGGTAATACGGCATGTTTAGAATATGCTTTCTTCATCAAATTTGAGATTTCATTTTTTGAAATAAAGGGTCGAACACCGTCATGAATCAAAACAAAATCCGTATCTTCCTGACAAATTAAAAGTGCGTTGTAAACTGAATCCTGACGCTGCATTCCGCCTGCAATAATTGAAATGATATTTGTCTTGTATTCCTGTTCAATAATTTCCTTATAATTCTCGATTTCAGAGTTAGGTAGGGTGATAATTATCTGATCAATTTCCGGATGGTGCACAAATTTATCAATTGTCCAGAAAAGCAGAGGTCGATTCATTATTTCAATGAACTGCTTTTTAGTTTTACTCTTTATTCTTGTCCCGCTTCCACCAGCGGTGATTATAACTATGCTCTTCATATTATCTCCAAAACCAGAGAATTAGTTCAAATGTGAAGGTCAAGAAAAAGTAAGTGAATATAAAAAACCTTGAAAAGGTTTTTAAAGAATTAACCTTTTCAAGGCAATAATTAATATACTGATCTATTTTATTTGTTTTCTATCTGTACAGCTGCCATTTCAGCAGCTTTTATCAGAACATATTTTGTGGGAGCTGTAGTAAGAAGTGGATGAGTACCGATCTGAAATGAGATCAGTTCGTAAACCGTTACTTCTTTCTGAATAGCCAGACCAACAACATTAATAAGTTCTCCTACGGATTTCCCACCATACATTTCTCCACCAATAATGGTTCCTGTACGAGGAGAGACAACTAATTTTACCATCAATGGTTTAGCATCCTTAATTGTGCCAGGATGTCTGTCGACATCAATAAAACTTCCTGTTACATATTCAATATTAGCGGATTCTGCACTTTGATCAATTGCACCAGCTGAGGCAAATACAGTTCCTCCAATTTCTGTTGAGAAAATTGAAAGAGTTCCTACAAAATTTCGGAGTAGTTTGATCGCAAATAAATTATACCCAAGTATTCTGGCTTCTGCAGTTGCTGTTGAAGCTAGCATAATACAATCTGTTCTGCCTGTAACAAAACCAATAGTTTGAGAACAATCACCAACTGCAAAAATATTATCTTCAGATGTGCGTAAATAATTGTCACATCGGATAGCACCATTGCTATTGATTTCTAAACCAGTTTTTTCTGCTAATTCGGCGTTAGGTTTATAACCAATAGCAGCAATTACGATATCAGCAATAATTTCTTTACCATTAGAAAGTTTTACACTTCTAACTTTTCCATTTTCACCGATGATCTCTGTAACTCTGTTGTTTGTATATAGTTTTATATTAGTATTTCTGATTGTTTTATCTGCCTCTTCAGCTACACTTTTAGAGAAAGCACGATAAAGGCAGAATTTTTCCATTTCCACCAAAGTAACAGTTTTATTTTCAAATTTAGCAAGTTGCTCTGCAACTTCCACACCAATAAATCCACCGCCGATCACAACAATATTTTTGGCTTCATCTG
>JAVCCH010000087.1 GCA_030765535.1 Candidatus Tenebribacter davisii | reverse complement strand
CCATTCCATTATTCTTTTATCAAAAAAATGAACTTTCTGGATAAACGGTATTTTAATTTGCAATCCGGCATCTGTGATAGCATCACCTACTGGTTTTCCAAACTGAGTAATAATAACTTGTTGCCTCTCATCAATGATGTAAAAGGCATTAAATAAAACAATAAGTGCTACTATGATAATAATAAGTTTGATCTTCATTTTATTTACCTCCCTGTCCAAGATTTAAAAGAGGTAGAACGTTGTTCTGAGCATCATCAACAATATACTTCTTTTCAACTTTAGGAAGAACTTTTTCCATCATTTCTAAATAAAGTCTCTTTCTGGTTACCGTTTTTGAATATCGATATTGATTGTACATCTGGATAAAACGATTTGCATCACCATTTGCTCTATTCACTCTATCTATAGAGTATCCTTCAGCTTCCTCAATTGTTCTTTTAGCCTTTCCCTGCGCCTCAGGAATTACCTGATTATAATTCTGCCAAGCCTCGTTGATGATCCTTTCTTTTCCCTGTTTTGCTGAATTCACATTACTAAAAGCCGGTTGAACTGCTTCCGGAGGATTAACGTTCTGCAGATTTATCGTGACGATCTCCAATCCAGCTTTATATATATCAAGTTCTTCCTGAAGCATGATCTCAGATTTATCTGCGATCTCCTTTCTATTCAGGACAATAACCTCATCCACACTTCGATCTCCTACCACTTCTCTAATTACAGATTCTGATACATCGCGCATCGTCTCTTCTACATTTCTCACATTGAACAAATAATTAACAGGATCTTTTATTCTATATTGCACGATCCATTCAACATCGGCAATATTCAGATCACCCGTTAACATAATTGCTTCTTGATTGTAACTACGGGCAGAATATTTCGAACGTACACCAGCCTGCAAAGTCCTGAAGCCAAATTCTTCCTTAAATACAAGTTTAACTTTAACTTTTGTAAGTTTGTCTACACCAAATGGGATTTTGAAATGTAGTCCCGGTTGTGTGGTTGAAAGGTATTTCCCAAATCTTTGGATAACACCTACTTCTTCCGGATTTACAGTATATAAACCCGTTGCAAAGAAAATTACTGCTGCCAGAATAATTACTCCTGTAATTACCTTTTTCTTTGGTAATTTCAATTGCTTAAGATTGAGTTCTTCAATTTTCGGCATATGATCTCCTTAATTTTTTTCCATAAAAAAATCTAAAAAATTCTTCCTACATCTTTTTCTAAAAAATTCAATCATCTCTTAGAATTATTCACTTTTTTGTCTTTTGTACAGGTTCAATTTCACTATTCTTCTGTAAAGAGTTTTTTCTTATAAACTAATACCATTATTGTTCAATCGTGATATTTTGTAGGTTATTGAGTTCTAATTAACAACTCTAACTTGATCTGCTTTGGCGGAAACAGAAACAGCTTGCCGTAACAAAGTAACTTGCAGAATTACTTCCTTAATATTTTTTTGATCTTCCACATAACCAATTAATCCAGCAAATGGACCCTTTTGAATTTCAACTTTTGTTCCTTTATCCAAAAATTCTGCACGTATAAATTCAACACCTAATTCTCGCCCAGAATATATCTGTTGCAAATCATTAATTAACTCGATTTGATTTTGTACTGGTAACCAATAGGCGACATAACCGGTAAGTGTAAGTTGTTGTTTTTTTTTCGGTTCGCATTTAACAAAAACATATCCGGGGAACATGGGCTTTGTAAATTTTATTTTTCGATTTTTGTAAACGCGTATACTGTCTATTAAAGGCAAGTAGTAGTTTATCTGATATTGTTGCGAGAACTTAGCCAGTTTTTTTTCACATCTGGGTTTTGTATGTACTACATACCAGTTGAAATTATCTACCCCGGGATTCAGATCACCAAAAAGTTCATCAATTTCAACCGGTTTATTTGTAACCATATACTAGTAAACTACATTCTGACTAAATTGTCAGCTTTTCTACCGTTACAGGCAAACCTTGTATCCAGAACTAGTTTAGAACGTTTAATAATGTCATCATAATCATAAGCTGTATGATCAGTGACAATGAGTACAGCATCATAATTTTCAATATTCTCTAATCCAACAGAGCTATAATTTTTGTCGTTTAGCTCATTGTGGAAAGTTGGAACATGAGGATCATTATAATCAAACTGAGCTCCATTTTGTTCTAATAAAACAATAAGATCCTGAATCGGAGATTCACGCATATCTTCAATATCCTTTTTATAAGCAGCACCCAGAAGGAGTATTTTTGATTTAGATATCGCAAGTCCTTTCTCATTAAGAAGTTTCATTAACTTTGTTATTACAAATTGAGGCATCGCATTATTGATCTCTCCGGCAAGTTCAATAAGTCTTGTGTGATAACCATATTCTCTAGCTTTCCAAGTTAAATAAAAAGGATCCAGGGGAATACAGTGCCCGCCAATACCGGGACCCGGGTAAAATGCCATGAAGCCATAAGGTTTGGTTTTGGCTGCTTCAATAACTTCCCAAACATCAATTCCCATTCTTTCACAAAGGATCGTCATTTCATTTGCCAGGGCAATATTAATATTACGGAATGTATTTTCATAGATCTTTT